>JBOFCV010000264.1:0-6980 GCA_051646305.1 Turicibacter sp. | reverse complement strand
TTTACGCCAAATGAAGTGATTCCGGTTGCGGGGATGGTTGTGAGTAACTCAATGGTAGCGATTAGTTTAAGTTATCGTCATTTAAACTTATGTTTTAAAAATCGTCGGGCTGAGGTTGAGGTGAAACTATCACTAGGAGCCGATGTCTCACAAGCTTCAAAAGATATTTTGCGTGAGAGTATTAAAACGGCAATTCTTCCAACGATTGATTCGGCGAAAACGTTAGGAATTGTTTCACTTCCCGGGATGATGACGGGACTTATTTTAGCAGGAGCTTCACCATTAGTTGCCATTAAATTTCAAATTATGGTTACTTTTATGATTTTGTCGTCATCATCTATCAGTGCAATGATGGCAACGTATTTGGCATATAAATCATTCTTTAATGAGCGAAAACAGTTGAAGTAAAAGTTTTTTAATGGGGGATTATCGATGATTGTTAGACCATATAAATCAACAGATTGCAGCGAAGTTATGGCTTTGTTTTATGATACGGTTCATTTTGTGAATATAAAAGATTATACAAAAGCACAAGTTGAAGTGTGGGCACCAGTCGAGATGGATAAAAACAAATGGAATCAATCACTGTTAGATCATTATACTTTGGTCGTCGAGCAAAACGGGCATATTTTAGGATTTTGCGATTTAGATCAGACTGGATATTTGGATCGTTTATATGTGTATAAGGATTTTCAAGGACTAGGAATCGCAACTACAATGTTAGAAAAAATAGAGTCATATGCACGAGAAAATAAGATTGAAGTGATAACAACTCACGCTTCAATCACCGCAAAACCTTTTTTCGAGAAAAAGGGTTATAGGATGCTTAAGAAACAAAATGTTGAGCGTGGGGCGCAATCTTTAACTAATTTTGTGATGATGAAGGTATTAGGGGATTAGTGAGATATCTAAAAAGGAAAGAAATCAATTTGATTTCTTTCCTTTTTTAGTGGGAACATACAAAATTATTAAAAATTATTGGATGGTTTGTACAATGATTATTAGAGGTGTATTTGCTAGTATTAGATATCAAATATCTATTAATACTAGGAGCTGACTTATGACAAAGAAATTATTTACTAATGTAAAGCTAAGAGGTCAGGATTATCTATCTGATATTTTAGTACAAGATGGCGTGATTAAAGAGATAGCTAGTGATTTAAGTGCGAAGCATAAAGATGATAAATGTCTTAAGGTTATTGATATTAAAGGTAAATTAACGATTCCACCTTATGTTGAGCCACATATTCATTTAGATTATGTGTATACGGCACATACACCAGGTGCAACTAATTCAACAGGAACTTTATTTGAAGGGATTCAAAGATGGTCAGATTCTAAAGCGAATTTAACGAAAGAAGATGTAAAGTTAATAGCAAAAATAGCGATAAAAAAACAGGTGTTAAGTGGAATTCAGCACATTAGAACACATGTAGATGTGACGGATCCTAAATTAACTTCATTAGAAGCGATGCTAGAATTAAAAGATGAAATGAAAGATATGGTAGAGATGCAAATTATTGCTTTTCCTCAAGAAGGGATGTATGCCTATAAGGGTGGGGATCAACTTGTTGAAGAAGCTTTAAAGATGGGGGCCGATGTCGTAGGAGCTATTCCTCATTTTGAATATACACGTGAGTTTGGGGAACAATCGGTTAAGAAAACAATTGAACTTGCTTTAAAATATGACAAATTAGTCGATGTACATTGTGATGAAACTGATGATGAGCAGTCACGTTTCTTAGAAGTTTTAGCAGCTCATGCTTATCTTGAAGGTATCGGTGAGAAAGTGACAGCGAGTCATACATGTGCAATGCATTCTTATAATAATGCGTATACGTATAAATTGTTTAAACTATTAAAAGAATCAAAATTAAATTTTATTGCTTGTCCGACAGAAAATATTCACTTACAAGGTCGATTCGATACTTATCCAAAACGTCGTGGCGTGACACGAGTAAAAGAGATGGTTGAAGCAGGTATAAATGTTTGTTTTGCACAGGATTCAATGTCTGATCCATGGTATCCATTAGGTTCAGGAAACTTAATGAATATACTGGATGCCGGTATTCATATTTGTCAAATGATGAGCTTTGAAGAAATTAATAACGCGCTTGATTTAATCACAATAAATGGAGCTAAAACCCTTCATATTACGGATGAGTATGGTATTAAGGTCGGAAATAAAGCTAACTTTATTGTTTTAAATGCACAAACTGAATTTGAAGCGATTTGTGATCGTGTTTCTGTTTTATATTCGGTTAGAAAGGGTGAAATTCTATTTGAAAGGAAACCTGAACAAGTTGAAACTGATCGTATTTTCTTAAGATAAATCCTCCAAATAAAGTCATTCTGATATGTTATAATGATGAGAATAACTTTATTTTGGAAAGGAAATTTGCGGCTTATGGTGAGTTGTAATGATTTATTAAATTTAAATATTTTTAAAAATATCAATCTAGTAGCTGGAGAAAATGGGATTTATAATATAGTATCTTGGCCTTATATCTGTCAGACACTTGATTTTTATCAATGGGTAAATGGTGGAGAATTCATGTTTTTAAGTGGTATGGGAATGGATTTGAATGATGATAAATTGAAAAAATTAATTTATGATTGTGTAAAAAAAGAAATCTCAGGATTAGTTATTCTCACAAATAGTGAGTATATAGCCACTATATCAGAATGTGTAAAAGAAGTAGCGGATGAGGTGGGTTTACCATTATTTGAGATGCCATGGAATATTAAATTGATAGATGTTACTAAAGAAATAGCTAACTATATAATGGAGTTAAATCTTAGTCAAACTAATGAAATGCAACTACTAAAAGAGCTACTGTTTTCACAGGATTTAGATCAGGTGAGAATCAATAATTTAATAAATCAAAGTAAATTATCCTTAAACAAATATTTTTTCATTGCACAATTCAAATTATTAGAACAGGGAATATCACTTGATTCGGTCATGAATAGAATCAAATGTAAAATAGATAAAAGTAAGATAAACAGTGTTTTTTGTTTGGATGAGAATGTTGTTATTTGTATGGTTGGGTTAAATAGAAGCGATGATTTCGATAGCTCTAAAAAAATAGTCATCTCAAGTTATAAACAGATATCGAAATCGATTAAGTTAAGTTTGAGTATGGGAAATCTTTATGATGATATTTTGTGTGTGAAATGTAGCTATGATCAGGCGCGTAAGGCTTTTAATTTGTATCAATCTAATGATTGGGATTTGTCTGTGATAGATTATGAGCGGTTAGGTTTTTATAAAATTTTATTTGGGATTAATGATAAGCGTCTCTTGAGAACGTATTGTCAGGATATTTTAGGTGAAATTGTTGAATCGGAAAGAAATTCTCATTTGTTAAAGACGTTAAGATTTTATTTGAAGAATAATTGTAATTTGATTCATACATCACAGGATTTATTTATCCACAGAAATACGTTAATTTATCGCTTAAATAAAATTAAAGAGATTTTGGATGGTAATTTTGAGGATCCTTTGTTTAAGAATGAGTTGATGAACGCTATTATGATTTATGATTATTTGAAGTATGAACAATAGAGTAATTTGAAGGAGGACTTGTTATGACATTAATGAAAAATATGACGTGGTATGAGTTTAATGAGAGAAAGGATACTGATGTGGTCATCTTACCAGTGGGATCAGTTGAGCAACATGGACCGCATTTGCCGTTATACACGGATACGATTATTTCAGAAGGTTTTTCTAATCTTTTGGCTGATCGTGTGAATGGAATTGTGATGCCCTCTATTAATTATGGTTATAAATCACAACCAGCTTCAGGTGGAGGCCCTCTATTTCCTGGGACGATTGATTTGAATGGTTCAACGTTAATTGCTTTAGTTCAAGATATTATTGAGGAGTTAATCCGAGACGGTGTTAAGAAAATTGTTATTGTTAATTCGCATTTTGAAAATCAGGCTTTTTTACTTGAGGCCATCGATTTAGTGAGTAGAACGATGCCAAAAGGGACAAAGATTGTCATGATGAGTTGGTGGGATTTAATTACTCAAAAGACGATTGATCTTATATTTGATGAAGTGCCATTTCCGGGCTGGGCTTTAGAACATGCGGCAATTACGGAGACTTCGTTAATTTTAAAATTTGATCCTGAAACTGTTCATATGGATCGATTAATTGATGAGAAAATCGAAGAAGTTCCAACGTATCAAGTGTATCCTATTCCAACGAACTTAGTACCTAAGTCAGGGCTACTATCCATTGGAAGAACGAGTTCTAAAGAAAAGGGTGATTTAATAGTAGCTGAAGCTTTAGAGGGAATGGTTCGTATTGTTAGCAAAGAGTTCCTTGATTAAGAGAGTTATTTCTCGATGTCCTAAAGAAGTAATGAGATCAGTTACATTGTTATAAGTACAGAGTCATCTTAATAAGTTTCTTCAAAAAGTAGAGTGACGGATAGATCCTTTAGTTTGTGAGAGGCTAGAATGTAAGGAGTATCACTCAAAAAAAGGTAGAAAATTAATAGATTTTAATAGATAACAGGTTTAATGTGGATAAAGAAAAGGTAATGACTCATCAGCAGTAGGTGAGTCATTACCTTTTTGTTTGATAGAGAGAAAAAAAAGTTTTTTCTAAAACTTATATCCATATAAAAAGATATTAAGCTTAGACTGAACTGAATCGAGGTAAATTTCTTTCTCATTTAGGCGTTCAAAGTTTTGACTATCGTAGAATCCATAGTTGCATCGATCATCCGTATAGAGATAAATAGATTTTACCTGCATACTTTTCATATAAGTAGATAAATGCGAAATTAAAGTTTTTCCAACGCCAAGGCCGCGAGATTCCGTTGACACAATAAATAACTGAATACATCCTTGGAAATCATCTTTTTTTCCCTCGATAATTTCTTGATACGTCTGATCAACCTTTGAAAATCCCTTAATAATTTTTTTATTCTCTTTACTACTTGTCATGACAGTAAATCCACTACCAATCATACTTAAAGTATTATGAAATTTCTTTAAACGATGTTTGTCATTCTTTGCATCTCCTAAAATAACGCCAATTACCTGATCACCTTTTTGTGCTACTTTACTAAAGGAACTATCTAAAATACAAGTTTGTAAGTAAATATTTAAAATCGAATTCAAAAGTTTTTTATCGGTAATAAACTCATGGAAACCAAAGGCTTCACTAATTAATTGTTTAACGCGCTCATAATCCTCTTTCACTAAATCTCTATATATGACGCTCTCCATATTGATCCACAACCTCTCTCATAACTAAATTTAGGTTTATTATATTAGTTAAAATACCGTATAATCATCATAAGATGTCCCTTTAGGGGAGAGTCAAGATAATGAGATAAAAAACATAAAGGAAGTGATCTAATGGAAAAATTATTTTCAATTGGAGAAGTATCTAAGATGAAAGATATTACCATTAAAGCCTTAAGGTATTATCACAAAATGGGAATATTGATTCCAAGATATATTGATGAAAACACAGGCTATAGATATTATTCAATTGACCAGTTTATTTATATGGATGTCATAAAAGGATGCAGAGCAATGGGAACAAGTATCGCAGAACTACAAGAAATATTTAAAGAATGTGAGACAGATAAACTAATAAACTTTTTACAATTAAAAAAAGAGGAAGCCAAAGAAAATATAAACAAAATGAACGAAGTTATTAAAAATATTGAGACCCTAACGAACAGCGTAGAGACATCAAAAGCTATCTTAAACAACGAAGAGATAGAGATTAAGCAGTTTAATCAACGTCAGATAATCGTTGCGCCATTTAAAGAGGAAGGAAGCTTTAAAGAACTACTCTACTATTCAGATTTAGACAAAATAATCAAAGAAAAAAATCTCGAAATTAAGATGGATCGAGGAATTATATACACAAGTCAATCAGCGGGAGATATTGAACCAAAATATGTTTTCAATGAAATTCACGAGACACAACAGATACCAAACGATTCAAGCATAAAAATGCTACCCCAAGGAAACTATTTAACTGTTGCCTACAGTAAGGAGAATGAAGAAGCTTGCAAACAAAAAATCCTTAATTACGCCACGCAACATCAGCTCAACATCCCTCATATAATTGAACTAGAGTTATATAACGACTTTTTTAATACCCAATCATATAGCTGTCAAATTCAAATATACTTAGGGGGGGAGCTACTCTAATCACTGTTTTAGGGAGAATTTTTCATTTAATAAGATAAAAATTTGCACGGGTGCTATAAATTTTAAACTATCATAACAGGACTCATTTTTAATTGGTAAAAATAGATAAGGTGCTTTAAGAAAATGGTTAAATTTTTTTAGAATAAAAAAGTGATTTAGTAAAGGGGAGGCTAAAAAGAATGAGTAAAACAATAGAAATAAAGGGCAAACCGTATAGATTTGAATGTGGCTATCAAGATAATGAAAGTTTAAGAAATAGTTTTAATCAGTTAACTGAAAAGACATATGGGTTTGAGTTTAAACAATGGTATGAAGATGGGTATTGGACAGATAAATATGTACCCTACTCACTTATTGATGGCGATCAAGTCGTTGCAAATGTGTCAGTCAATATAATGGATTTTTTAGTACGAGGAGAAGAAAAACGATTTATTCAAATTGGAACGGTGATGACAGATGAGTCATATCGAAATCAAGGCTTAAGCAAAGCACTGATAGAAATCGTATTAAAAGAATATGAAGAAAAATGCGATTTAATTTATCTCTTTGCTAACGATAGTGTAATAGATTTCTACCCTAAATTCGGTTTTAAGAAATCTGAGCAATATCAATATGCAACAACATTACCAAAAACAGAACATTTAAGTAAGTTGAAAAAGTTGGATATGAATCACGATTCAGATAGAGAGCTAGTTTATCAACTAGCATCTAGTACATGCTCGTACTCGAAACTGTCAATGATAAATAATCCATCATTAATCATGTTTTACGCTACTTATTTTATGAAA
>JBOFCV010000258.1:0-13931 GCA_051646305.1 Turicibacter sp. | reverse complement strand
AGGAACCGTTATCAAGAAAATCCATATCAATTTATTATTTTAGATATATTACATCGGTGAAAATAAGCCTCGTGATCTACCACAAATACATTGAACTCTTTTACATTCCATAACATTACTGCACACCATAAGTCCTTTAATTGTGGTATCGCAAACCATATTGCCACTTGAATAAAAAGAGTATTGTTGATTTTGGTACATTTTAAAAACCGTGGCCAGCACTCCACTTTCTTTAAATTAATAAATTTGCTAATCTTTCTCTAACCAAACATTTGAAATCATGCCCCCCGCAATCGTTAAAAAAATAGGCTATTACATCAAATTTACCCCATTCGGTTTTAAGGTTTTCACCTTCATAATTATAAAAAATAAAAATAGCATAATAATTCAGGCTCTTTTCATTGCATCTTATTTCCTTTCATTGATGAATTTTTTAAAAATAGCTCTTTATTTTTCGCGGTTTAAAATCTCTATATCTTCTGACTCTATCCGCTAAATGGGGCCAAAATCAACATATAAAAAAATGTCCTGCCTCACTTTTGAGACAGCACACTCAGCATTTATAACTTATCCACAACTGTGCACAACTTTACCATTGATTTAAATTTTTGAAAAAAAACGTCTGTTTGATTCTTTAAATCTTACATAAATCTTGATATTATCGTAAAATTCGTCATTCATCCACTAAAAATACTCATGTTACCCCCAAAGTTATCCCCAGATTTCCACAGTTAACTATTAAGGATGGGGATAAGATAAATTAGCGTTTTGTATGACCGTCATAAAAAAACAGTTAAAAATAACGGCTCACCACCATTATTTATAGATGACTTTAAATGATACCTATGATTCACAAAATACGCTTAACAACCTAAAAATATAAGAATAAAATTCAACATTTCATAATTTTTTTTGTTTTTCTTATATCACGTATTAATATTTACAAAAAATGATGACGTGGTAAAATTTAGTATATCCTATTAGATTCTTAATGCGAGGAAGTAAAATTACAGGATTGAAAAAATTAATGATTTGAATTGTTTGTACGGTATGTATTAGGTTAAAACTAATATTAATACTAGCTCTAATGAGGATACAGAAATAGTTACCCCAGAAAATAGAATCCGAATCGATCAGTTGCTTGAAGAACTTTCAAAAGTTATATTTTTAAAAAAGGAAACTGTTAGAAACAATGAATATGCATCGAGATGAAATGTTTTAAGGCAGTCCTATTAACACCTGAATAAGTTAATGGAAGGTTACAAAGATTCACGTGTTACGCTCCCCTCAACGGCAAATATAACGTAGATTTCTAAAAAAGATTCATTTAGTTAAATCGAAGTTAATTATGCGGTCCAAACATTTCATGCTATTCCTAAAAGTCCAAGTAGTTCAAATATTAGTTAATCGGTTTCAAACAATCAGTGAAAAGGAGGTATGCAATGAAAAAAATATATATTTATTTATTAGGTATTTTTATTATCATCGGATTTATATTCATCTTTCTATTTTTTATTGGGATTCATCAAAAAATAGAATTTGAATATCCGGCTATTCAAATAAACAATGAAACTCCAAGTGAATACAACAAGAACAATATTTTAATCAAAGGTCACATAAAAAAAAGATTATTCAAACCAGATCAATTTGAAGGTTCTTTAACAATCGATAATAATATTTTACAAGCTGAAGAAAGTGCAGACGTGATTTTAATTAGTCATTTTTATACGCATTTTAATACTGGTTCTCTCTTTGTTTTTCGAAATTTACATGGTTCTATGAACGCATCTCCTTATATGATTGGCTCAATCGTATTAACGAAAGATTTTGAGAAAATCAAACTTACTTTTGATGATTTATTAACCACCATGGTAGGCCCGGCTACGACAATAGAAGAGGCAAATATCCTTCTCAAAGAATTCGAAAATTTGTATTAAAAAGCACAATACTATAAGGTTACTGAACAATTATACTTATTATCATTAATATTCTTAACCAACTAAAAAAGGTTATAAAATTAGAAGTAAAATTCTAATTTTATAACCCTTTTTTATATTTTATAAATAAAATGTTGAAGCTTTTTGTTTAGGAACTTTTCAATCCCCTGCCATTTAAAAATATTTTCAAATGATTACATTTCAAATTTAATAAATGGATCTTGGATGTCACAAGATTGAACTTCAACATCACTTACACCTGTGTATAACGTAGCCATTCCATTTCCGTGACGAACTAAACCAGCTGAGAATAACACGTCGATTAAATCTTCGCGTTTTGCTGGCCCATCTAATAAATTAGCGCGTTCTGCTAAGATTTCCATTTCAGAGTATGTTCCGTTTTCAACATCTACACAGAATGCCATTGGGTAATAATGACGTACGTCTCCCTCAGTCATTTTAGCGATATGTCCTAAAACTCCAATTTTTCCATTTGATAATAAGTAAGCAGCATTTACGCCACCCCATTCTTCATCATCAAATTGTGTTAATAATGGTGCTTCTTGAATCACTTCTGGTGTTACGTGTGCTAATGACTCAACAACCGTAAATCCAACTTTACCGCGTCCACCTTTTTGTCCTTGTGGACGAGAGAACACACCCACGCGTCCATCTTGTAATTCAACTAAACGAATATCTTTCATTCCATTAGGCCCATAAACAAATGTTTCTAATGAATTAATATCTTTCCCTTTTAAGAAACGAGCATGCCACCATAAAGCTTCAGGATTTTCAGGATGAGGGAAGATTTCAGTTCCACCTACTACTAATTCTCCTTGAACAAAAGCAAAGTATGGATCTTGTAAAACAAAAGTCGGTGTATTTTTTCGAGGAACCCACGCACCATCTTGTTCGACGAAGAAAATAACTTCTGAATGTTCGCTGTCACGAGATTCAACACGTCCTGCAATGACTAATTGTCCATTATCCATAAACGGTGCCGTTGGATTATAAACATCTTTATTGTCAATTCCAGCAAAAACAGGTCGATTTGCATTTGTTGGTTTTTCTTCTTTATTTCTAAACGCTTGTAAAACATCATCGACAAATTGAATTTTTCCTTGTGTTAATTCCATATTTAAACACTCCTCTATCTCGGTTAAATTTTATTAGCTTCAGCTTTTATTTTCACAGCACGGTTTGAAAACCGATTAAACTGCAACGCTTCTATCTTTATCATTAAATCTGCTTAACACTTTTGTTTAACAGCATTTAAAACTTAGTCATGTTAGGAATTTAAAAGTAAATAGTGTGAAAAGAAAATTTAGGATACCAATTTGGGGATTGGAAATAATTATTTAAATTCCTAACTGCTGATATGACTAAGTCACTTACTTCTGTACTTCACGTATAGGAACAGTCAAGATAAACCAAGTATCTCAACTGATAGGCCGCTTTTTTTTATTAAATCTCACTAAACCAAAAATTTCTAAGCTAGATGATTCTTACACGTTGTGCTCAAATGTTAAGTGAAATATCCAAGTAAAGAGGTGGATTTCAAAGTCCTATCTAACATGGGACCTTATCTAATCAAGACACTCCTTATTCGAGTTTGTTAAAACTATTTCTCACCAAACAAGAATCTGTATAACGCCCTTAATGAATTTAAACTGCAACGTAGGCGCCATCACCTCTACCAAGAACTTTTAGCTAAACACCTAGTGCTTTGTGTAGCTCATCAATTGTGATTGTGGCAACAGCCATGACTTCATCAGCCGCACCATAATAAACATTCACATTTTGTCCGTCAACAATTAAACCGCACGTGAAGACCACATTTCCGAAGAATCCAACTAACTCATAATCAGCTGTCGGTTCTAAAATTGGCATCACTGTTTTTGCAATAATTTCACCCGGATTATCTAGCGGTGTAATAAAGGCCCCTAAACAATAGCGGTCATTCTTGTCAGCTGCATGATAAATATGAATCCATCCTTTATCCGTTTTAAACGATGGAGCTCCACCACCAATACGACCATTTTCCCAAGAATCTTCACCTGCAACACTTAATAAATGTTGATGATTTCCCCAGTGAATTAAATCCGGTGACGTTGCCATCCACATATCAGGATTCCCAATCGCCTTAGGCACAGGGCGATGATACGCATAATATAATCCATTAATTTTCTCAGAGAAAATCGAAACATCCTTATTCTCAGGAGGGAAAATGACACCCATGCGCTCATACGTCATAAAATCAGTTGTTTTAGCTAACGCCGTCGCTGCACCAAGCTCCGAAACCGCCGTGTAATTAATATAGAACACACCATCTAATTGCGTGATACGAGCATCTTCGATACCCCAAGTTTCATATTTTCCGTCTGGGAAGATAAATGGTGCGTCTTCCACAGTAAAGTTAACGCCATCGTGACTTCTAGCAATTCTTAGATGAGATAATGATGTTAAATATTTAATTTTACGGTTATTATGTTTATCGCGTTCCCAAATACTTCTTGAGTCAGAGTAATCATAGATATCCGTGTTTTCACGACGATCAAACTCTTTTACTACAAGCTCATATCCAGTTTTTGTTTCTTCTAAAAGAGGAATTTTAATACTGAATTCATCTTCATTAATAACACTTTCTGCTACACGGACAAGTAAGATAACCTCGTCATTAAATTTTGTTACACCTGCATTAAATGCACAATCTACTTTGAAATCGTTGCGAGATGGTAATACATTCGCCGGTGTAATTAATGGATTACATTCATTTCTGATCATTTGAACTTTCATATCTATTCCTCCTTGAGTAAAAAGATGAGCGCCTCTTTTGACAAGATCATCTTTTTCTCCACATCTCTCCTATTTTTGCTACTAAATAATAATGATTCTACTTTTAAATGTTTGATGTCTAATTCATATGCTTCATCAAAACATAAAACAATTAAAACACGTACAGCCCCCCGACCACGTTCAATCATAATCGTTTGATTATGTTTTTCTAAGGTTGTGTAATCTTCGTTAAAAGCCTGACATTCCTTACGTATCGCCATCAACTTTTGATACGTTCTTAAAATCGAATCTTCCTTATCTAACTCATTCATGACATTAATCACATCATGCTCTGAGGCCACACTTAACCAAGGTTTAACACTTGAAAAACCAGCATATTTTGAATTGTCCCACTGAATCGGTGAGCGTGATTTATCCCGGCAATTCTCATTAGCCAAAACTAATGCCACCTCATGAGTTTTTCCATTTTTAATAGCGACTTCATACGTTAATTTCCCTTGAATATCTGAAATATCAGCTAAAGTGTGCGCCAATAAATCGTGCATTCCAAGTTCATCTCCTTGATAAATAAACGGGATTCCTTTTACTGTCAGCATAAGCGTTGCGAGTGTTTTAGCTAAATCCTTATCATGATGACACAAGCGACTCATATGGCGACTCATATCATGACTACTAAAGAAAACCGTGGGATATAATTTTAAATCTTCCATTTTTTGAATTTCATCAAATAGTTTATCCACATCAAGTGTTGCCACACTTCCAAGATTAAAATTAAACACTGAGTGTAATAAGTCATCACCTACATAAGCGTTTAATTCATTTAAATCTTCAGAGCCAACCTCACCTAACAAATACTTATCATCCCATTGATCTACAAATTGACGAAGTTGTTTGATAATGCCAAGCGTTGCCACTTGATCCTTATCAAAAACATGCTCCTGTTTTCCATCCTCATTCACTGGATTATCTTTAGACAATGCATCCAAATCTGATTTCAAGAAATTAATGACATCTAATCTAAAGCCATCCACACCTTTTTCAAGCCAAAACGCAACAATCTTAAACATTTCATCAATCACAGACGGATTAGAGTAATTTAAACAAACTTGTTCTTTCGCAAACGCATGATAATAATAAGACTCAGTTAACGCATCATATTCCCAAGCAGAACCAGCAAAGAATGATTCCCAGTTGTTCGGAATCTTTTTTTGCCAAATATAATAGTCACGATATATACTATCCTCAGATGTTCGCGCAGATTTAAACCACTCATGTTGATCAGACGTATGATTCAAAACTAAATCCATAATCACCCGAATGCCACGTGCATGAGCCTGTTCAATAAATTCAGAAAAATCAGCCATCGTCCCATATTCAGGCGCGATGTTTTCATAATCTGAAATATCATAACCATTATCTACTTTAGGTGAAGGAAAAATCGGCGTTAACCAAATACCTGTAATTCCAAGGTCTTTCAAATAATCAAGCTTTGAAATAATTCCCTTAAAATCACCCACGCCATCCTCATTACCATCCTTAAAACTTGGAACATAAATCTCATAAAAAATCGCTTGTTTAAACCACTCCATCAAAATCCCTCCATAACCGCTTATTCAAACATCAATCGAATGGTTGTCTGGTCTGTCTGTCCTGTTACACTTGTGGCACTTAACTCCACTTTTTTCATACCGCTAGAAAAATCTTTTGTATTTAATTTAATGGCCTCACCTTGTTTAAAAACAAGGATTTGATCCGAAATTTTAACCTCTACAACGTCCAACTCCACTGGTTTTCCATTCACCATAAATGAAACATCTAACAAGAATTTCTTAGAAACTTTATCACTATCTTTTAGGTTTTTAATACTTAGCGTTCCAATTTCACGAGAAAGATACGTTCCATTTAACTCATAACGACCACTATCCTTAGACACAACTGCATCATTTGGAATTTCTGTGATCACGAGCGCATCACTTGCATCAATACTTAATTCAACTGAGCCACTCACATTTTTTGCTAGAACTTCATTTGTGATGATATTAAATAAATCCATATTTTCACCAGTTGGTGTATAAGTAACAGTTTTCGTTTCTTCATACGGATTATAGATTAAATATGTTGGAGCTAAATCTTGCTCACCAAATTGTGTTGCCGTTACATTAAGTTTTAAAATACTTGGCACATTGGTCTCTTCTACTAGTGCTGCTAACATTCCAATATGAGCGCCGCTATACAAAGAGAAATCAGTTTCTGCCCAACCATAAACGGTTGGATCTCCACCAAACCATGGCGTGCGACCATTGCTTTCTTTGCGAATTCCTTCATATGGAATATACGTTTTAACGTCATCATTTACATTTCCACATACATCAACATATGTGCATGATTGATTATCTAAATTTGTTTGGTCTGCAAAATAATAGCGTGAGTTGCTCACTAAATTTAACATCCACTTTCCAACTGCACTGGCATAACGTTGATCGTATTGAACCATTGGCACGATTGCTCCGGCTGCTGTAAATGTATTCATTGCGAATGCATAACCGCCACCATCTGTTGTGCTACCGAACAATCCCGCAACACTATAATCACCCCAAGAACCAGTTGTCGATCCCCAACCACCACGAGGAATTGATGACCCGTCAAAGACGCGATTGAACGTTTTTGTTATATCATAATTTGTATTAAACTGTGCATTTAATTTTGATGCTAAGAACGGTGCATAATACATTAACGCTTCGTATTGTGGACTTCCATTATATTGCTCAATGTAATCCATACAATTAATTGCCGCGGTCATATATTTTTCATCACCTGTCATTTCATAACCGTAATACATTAACATTCCAATTCCAACAGCGCTATCTGGTTCTTTCCAAATATCGTTTCGATATGGCGTCATTGTATTAAAGTTGAATCCTGTGTAATCAAAATCGGCATTTCCGTTATCATACATGATTTCATACGCCGCATACCAAGACTCGATATTTTTCATCGCATTTTCGCGTAATTTTACTTCATCAGGATATAAGAATGAAGCGTGTGTGAATAACATTCCTGGATAAATTAAATACCACATCGACGTTGTCTCACTTGAACCCGCTGGGTTATTTAAAATAATTTGCTCTGATTCACTGAAAAATGCGTTTAATTGGTCCACATAATTCATATTATTTTGATTTGATTTGTCGATACCCATTAACGTTGCACTGACAACTGCCGCAATATTTGTTACGGCTTCTTGTGCCCCATTTTGATGCATACGTCCATCACCAACATAAGCTGGCAATCCAAATGAACCATATGTTTCATCATTCCAAATTAAAGGTAAAAATTGACCACTTTTAGTTTCATCGAATACAAGTTGGTCATATCCAATGGCACGTTCTTTATAATTTATTAATTCATAATCACTTGGGATATTACTTTGATATAAACCAACGCGGGTAAATTCCTTCATAAAAGTTCCCTCACCACTGACTGTCACTGATTCCTTCCTATAAAAAGTGGCCATTATTAATATAATGACCACGATTAATAGCACTGGAAGTAGTTTTTTTATAAAGCTCATAACATGCCCCCTACCGTGCAAATTGTTTAAAATGCTTATTTTTGATCTAAGATTTTAACTTCAGAAACTTCTACTGTACAAGTTGGTCCACCAGCTGCCATAATCCATAAGCTTCCTTCAACTTTATCACCGTAAACTGCTTTGAAGTCTTCACCTAATTTTGCATTTAAATCAGTTGCTGCGTAGTTATTATGTTTGAAGTTGTTATCTTCAAATAAGTATAATCCCCACTCATGTCCTTCAACTAAAATATCAGAAGGTAAGAATTTAACTCCCCAGTTACATCCGTCTGGGCTTTCCTTAACTTGAACCATTAACATTGGATCTTTTGTTAAATCTAACGTCATTTTTTCTGATTGAACGCCACCCCATCCATCAGCTGCAGCTTGAACAACCGCTACATTATCTGCTAATGATGCAGAACCTTCTCCTCCACCTGGTGTTACCATTGGACCCCAAGTTGCGATTTGTGATGCGGGTGCAACGTATGAGAATAATTCAGTTGCTGCTTGTCCACATGCTGTTGTAACGCCTGCTGCTGCAACTAATAAACCTGCTAATAATAATTTTTTACCTTTCATTGTTGAAACCTCCCAAGTGTTTTTTAAATTTTTATATTCCTTATCCCTTAATTCCGCTCATTTTAATTCCATCAACGAAGTAACGTTGTGCAAATAATAAAACAAGAATTAATGGTAATAAAGCAAAGAATGATGCTGCCATTAATGGACCCCATAATGTTTCACCTGTCATATTACTGAAGGCTGCAAGTCCTAATTGAATCGTGTATTTATCTGGCGAGCTAATATAAATTAACTGTCCTAATAAATCATTCCATGTTCCCATAAACGCCCATAAACCGATTGTAATTAACGCTGGTTTTGATAACGGAACAAAGATTCCGAAGAAAATTTGTAAGTAATTTGCTCCATCGATAATCGCTGATTCTTCCAATTCTTTCGGGAATGTTTGGAAATACATTCTTAAGAAGAAGATAAATGATGCTGATCCGAAGTAAGCCGGTAAAATTAATGGAACATAACTATCAGCAAACCCAAGTTCAGACCACATAATAAATGTTGGAATCATCGTCACTTCGTAAGGTAACATCATCGTTGCTAACAAAATCATAAACATCGTTTTCTTGAATTTAAAATCAAATCGTGCAAATCCAAACGCAACAAGCGCTGAAATAAACACTTCTCCTAAAATTTTAGCAGCCGCTAAGAATGTTGTATTGGCCATATATCGTCCAATTGGAACAACTTCTAACGCACGTGCAAAGTTATCAAAATATAGTTCTGTTGGGATCCATTTAATTGGATTCGTAAAAATATCACTGTCTGGCTTTAAAGCGGTACTTATCATCCAGAAGAATGGTAGTAACATGACAATTGATCCAAGGGTTAAGACCGTGTAAAGAACTATTTTTTTAACTAATTCTGCATTTTTATAATTTTTCTTTTTCATACATCTAACTCCCCTAGTCTGTGTGTACCCAATACTTTTGAGTGACATTAATAATAATAGTTAAAGTCAGAATGATCACAAACAACACCCAAGCAAGCGCTGTTGCATATCCCATTTTATAGAACGAAAAGGCTTCATTATATAAGTTAACCATATAGAAGTTTCCTTCACTTCCTGCTCCACCAAGTACATAAGCATCCGAGAATTTACGGAATGCTGCAATAATTCCCATAATCATGTTATAGAAGAAAATAGGTGTCATTAACGGTAACGTTACACTCCAAATACGTCGAAGTAATCCAGCACCATCCATTTGAGCCGCTTCATACAATTCACCTGGAATATCTTTAATCCCAACTAAATATGTTAGTAATCCACCACTTGCTCCCCAAACGGCCATAATTAAATATGAAGGTAAAACCCAGTTTGGATCGTATAACCAGTTTGGACCATCTATACCAATCATAGCTAGAATTGAGTTAAGTGCTCCAAAGCTTGGATCTAAAATCCATTTAAACACAATGGCAACAGCAACCCCAGAAATAATAGCTGGCATGTAGAAAATCGTACGATACACACCAACACCTTTAATATTTGAATTCAATAATAGCGCCACTAAGAATGCTGTTCCAATTGTTAATGGAATCGCATAGATCGCATATCGAATGGTAATCATTAAACTTTGATAAAACATTCCGTCATTAAAAATTTTCGTATAGTTATCAAACCCAATAAATTCAGGCGTTCCGATGATACTCCAATCAGTCATCGAAATAAATAAAGCTGCGATCATTGGAAGAGCTGTAAAAACTAAAAATCCAACAAACCACGGAAGAACGAAATATAATCCAATTCTTTCTTTTTTCATAATATACCCCTAACCCAGTTTATTTTCTTGCAGCGATGATGTCGCGTGATCTTGTTGCAATATCTTGCGCTTTTGCACGATAATCAAAATCTGGCTCGTTTAACATATTGACATATAAGTCATTCCATAACCAATGATTAATCTCATTCCATTCAGGTACATAATTTGCTGAACGAGCAATACTTAACGCATGTTCAATTGTTTCTAAAGCTGGTTCTTTTAATGGATCAATAGTTACAACATTTTCAACTTGACCCATAATCGGTGGAGCTACTTTCCATTTAAAGAATTCTAATGTTAAAGCTTCTAATGCTTTAAAAGCTAATTCATCATCTTGACGTTCTTTTTTCATAACAGTTGAAGCTGTCCAGTCAAATGAATGAGCTTGTCCATCTGCTCCAACAGGCATTGGTGCGTATCCAATTTCAAATTGCTCATCTTCTGGTAAAGCTGCAACTTTCTTTTCAAAATTATCTTGAATTCCACCTGTAAACATCGCAACGCGTCCTTTTTCAAACCATACGTTACGAGAACCTAAACTTGAAACCTCAGCAAATGCCGGTGTTACTCCGCTTCTTAAAATATTATTTAAAATATCTAATCCCGCTAAAGACTCTTCTGAATCTAATGTTACATCTGCACCATTAGGCGCGATGATATCTCCACCACCTGCCCAAATAAATGTTTCAATATTCGGCCATCCTTCAACAATGTATCCATATTGTTGATAAGGATTTCCATGTTTATCTTTCTTCTCAAGTGTTAACTTTTCCGCTGTTTCAACGAATTCATCCCATGTCCAATCATCAGTTGCACTTGGATGTTCAATTCCTGCTTCATCAAATAATGTTTTATTGTAATAAACCATTAATGGATTTGCGATCCAAGGAACACCATAATATGCATCTTCATAAACCGCTGATGAGATAACACCTTCATAGAAATTATCTGGATTTAATTCTGTACTGTTATCTAAGTGTGTTGATAAATCAGCAAGTACACCCATTTGTGCATATTTAGCAATTAATTCTTGTGTCATCCAGAAGAAATCTGGCACATTTTTTGAAGCAATTAATGTTGATAATTTAATGTAATAATCTGAAGGGACACTTAACACTTCAATTGTGTATTCACCATCAGCATTCTCATTGACACGGTCAACAATTTGATTTAACTCTTTTAATTCCTCACCAGCAGCCCACGTTCCAAAAACAAACTTGTTAGCTGACATCTCTTTCCCACCACAAGCTGTAAGAACGAAAATTGAAACCAAGAATAAAGAAACTAATAATGATTTACTTCTTTTCATATTGAATCCTCCTCATCAAAACTATATTTATGCATTGTTTGTTAATGCTTTAAATTGTTTCTACCAAAAATCCACACTAACGAAACAATTTAACATCGCCCCTTAACAAGAACATAAAAAAATCTATCTGTAACGTTACAAGTTAACTTACAGATAGATTATAAACCCTTACATTATTAATGTCAATGCTTTCATTCAAATTTTTAGAATCGTTTCACTGAATCGCGTTCCACAATCTCAGTCGGGACAACAATTCGACGTGTGACAAGTTTTTGTGTTGTACTCATTTGTTCAATCAATCGACTAACCGTATACTTGGCCATTTCACGACGTTGAACCTTAACTGTCGTAATTTTCGGATTCACCATTAAACTGTGCCAAACATCATCAAACCCTACAACTGATACTTCTTCTGGAACCAAAATATTTTTTGATTGTAACAACTCAATTAACCGACGAGCCGCCTGATCACTATTGCAAACAAATGCACTTGGTAACACCTCAGGCAACAAAATATCAATCGGATTCGCCGCTAAATCACGATCAGCCAATACACACTCCTGTAAAACATCTAAATTATGCTCAAGCATTGACTTACAGAAACCTAAATAACGATCTTGAATACTACTCGTTAACTTGATATTTCCAACAAAACCAATCTTAGAATGACCACGTTCCACCAAATAATTCGTCATCTCATACATTGCATAAACATTATCCGTAATGACACTATCAATCTCAATCCCACGATAATAAAAATCGACTAATACAATCGGAATATCTAACTCGTTTAACATCTCAACATACTCACGTTCCAATTGACCAAGCACAATAATACCTTCCATAATATGCGTTTGACACACCTTAGGAAGTACACCATTCATCTCATCTTGTTTAGAAATCACATTCAAAACTGATAAATAATTCGCCTCATCCAAAGCCGTATATAAATTTTTATATAAACGTGTATAAAAGTTTTCATCCTTTTCTAAAAACACCTCAGGAACTAAAATTCCAATCAGGCCCGAACCCTTTAATTGTAACGTTTTAACCGGAGATGGTATTAAATAACCCATTTCGCGTGCCTTTTGCTTAATTCTATCTCTCAACTCTTCACCGACACCTTCACTATCCGATAAAGCTCTTGAAACTGTTACTTTCGTAATGCCCAATTCATCCGCAATAGCTTGCATCGTTACTTTCTTTTTCAAAATCAACACACTCCTTAACTTACTTAACAAGTTACTTAACAAAATTATAATAGTTATTTCCCTCAATGACAAGTTATATCTGCTATTATTTATTTTTTTCTTGTTTGTTACTCTAATTCATTTACCAATAATGCTTATTTACAGTTAACTTAGTTCATTCATGAAAAAAAGAAACGCACGACATTTTAAAATTTTATTTCGTTGTAGTTCATTGCTTTTCCCACTCCTGGTAAAATAGATAATGACCTATTTTTAAACTCATCTATCATATCAATCATACTTAGCTAATAATTACTGCAAATCCCGCTATTATTTTAATCTATCTCCCTAGTAATACGACTCTCTCTGCCCTTCTAACTTATAATAAGTTAAAAATAACATTACCATAATTATATAGTTATTGGATATTTTTAACTATATTTATTATCAATATTATCAGAATTCTTAGTCCCCATTCTCAATTAACATCCGAATAAATTTATTAACAAAATAAAAACGAGTTAAATAAGATTGCTGGATCAATCTCATCTAACTCGTTTTCGTTTACTTTTTTCAAACAAAAATATTCACCTGGTTAGCAAACTTCTTAATTTAAACTTTACCTACTTATCAGTTCCATTTAAATTATATTTTGGCTTTCATTACTTTAAATTGTTTAACTTTTAAATAACTTCTTTTAAACCAAAGAATCCACATCCCACTAATATGAAATGTTTCTTATCGTCAAACCTATTAACAAAACTGCTGGATCAGTTTTGCCAATAGGAAG
>JBOFCV010000255.1:0-17844 GCA_051646305.1 Turicibacter sp. | reverse complement strand
TCAATTTTTTTCAAACAAATATGTTTCACCTTTTTGATGGAACTAAGTTTCTCTTACTACTTTTAAAATTCAAACTTAACTGCAAGAACAGCTTCATTCAAATGAGTTACTACTTCGATAAACTTCGTTTTAATCAATTTTTTTCAAACAAATATGTTTCACCTTTTTGATGGAACTAAGTTTCTCTTACTACTTTTAAAATTCAAACTTAACTGCTGGAACAGCTTCATTTAAATGAGTTACTACTTTAATAAACTTCGCTTTAATCAACTTTTTTTCAAACAAATATGTTTCACCTTTTTGATGGAACTAAGTTTCTCTTACTACTTTTAAAATTCAAACTTAACTGCAAGAACAGCTTCATTTAAATGAGTTACTACTTTGATAAACTTCGCTTTAATCAACTTTTTTTCAAACCTAAATGTTTCACCTTTTGGGCGGAACTAAGTTTCTCTTAATCATTTTATTTCTTTGGCTGCAATTAATTTTTTTAATGTGTTTCATTTGATACTTTAACTTCTTTTTTTACCGCTTTTAATACTTTTTACTTTTAACTCTTTTAATGCTTTTACTTCTTTTACTTCTTTTACTTCTTTTATTACGGTTAATTATTTTAATAACTTCACTACTTTTTAACTCTTTTAATAACTTTGCTACTTTTAATTCTTAACTTATTGCACTGGAAATTAAATCTTAGTTTTGATTCAAAATTATCCTTGTTTTTAGGATATACCATTCATTTTTTAGGTGTACAGTTATGGTTTGCTGTACGGAGTATACGTATTTTTTTTTACATCTAAAATAAATTTATTTTAAACAACAACATCTGGTTGTTAAGTTTTTTTTCTTTTGAGCGTGAATGCTCATGATACGAGGCATGTTTTCGTTACACAAAAACATAACCTTACTGCCTTTGAACCGTTAGTGACTTGACTTTCGAAGCACATATTTAATGGTGATTTCAACCTAGTACGGGAGTCTTCAAAATTTCCCTCGATAGTCACAATTTTTCAAACTTGGGACCCTCCTTTGATACATTTAAACCAGCCATCATCATCACTTCTAAGCAAAGCTAAGTATCCACATAGAAGTAAATTCCTTGTATAGCCAAATTATCCCGACTATAAACAGACTCAACATAACCACATGTCTTCACTTTCAATCGATGAACAACTGAAGCTAACATATCAGGCTTTTTACCCACAATTCTTAAAAGATTCGTCTTATGACATTCAAACGTTTCAGACACCGTGGCCACGTCATTAACAAACGTTTTAGTCACCGTGCGTATTTGTTTACTAGGCGCTAAATCCTTGTAATCAGACACCGAAACAATCCCTAACGCCTCATAAACTCTCCCCTTATAGCTCACAGAAATCTTAATCATGACATCAGCTGGCGGTGTGTTTTGCAACTGTTCCTGACTAAAAACCGTCAAATAACTTCCAACTGCCAAACGACTTCCACCACCATAACCAAAGCCAGATTCATCATATAAATACTCAGACCATGTCTTGTTTTTCACCTTCAAAACATGTCCCGTCGTAAGATTCATTGCGCTAATCACAATATTATCTTCCGAAACATATGACAAATTCAGCGGTTGATCAAATGCAAATTTGACCTTAACCTGATTTTCTGTGTTATGGCTAACCTGAACATCCTTAATAGTGATACCAAAATCCTTAGAATTTTTAGCACCAATAGACGGGTGAGCACTCTCTTTTGAAACTTTGAATTCCGCAAATCCGACTTTTTCACCTGTTAGATGATTTCTTACCCCTTCGTCAGTTGAAGGCTTTGAATCACCGGTTTCTGGCGCTTTATAAATCGTCATTCCGGATAATGTAGACGTTGGCACTAATTGATTAGCATCACATGTCACACTGATTCCTTTTGCTGTTTCAGCTTTAGCCTGAATAACAGAACCGACAATTGATAACTTGCCTGTCACGTTTAACTCACATTTGAAATCCGTTGAATTTCTCACATGTCGAACAGAAATTCCCGTCGCATTCGTACTAATCGCAATATCTGAAATTGATACAGAAGAAGAATGAAGTAACAATCCAACTTGGTTGACAAACTGCGCTGTTTTTTGGCCCACAACTGAAATGTCATGAAGCATCGCACGGTTTGCTTGATAGACACAAATTCCGGCACGTTCACTATGATTAATTGTCAAATGACGCAGAATAACATCATTTCCTGTGACCGTAATTCCGTTGGCAATACTATCGCCTTCGGTTTTAACGATATCAAGCCATATATTTTCAAACACAATGCCATTACCAGATAAAACTAATCCGATTCCTTTGGATAGTGCTGATGGCACTTTTATCATATGACCATGTCCGTTGATAACTAAATCATGTCGTGTGACGTCTATATTTTGATTTGTTTCATTTGATAAATCAATGGTTGCGCCTAAATGAATTTCTTTAGCAGCTTCATTTGTCAGAGCGGCTAAGAATTCGTCGGCTGTTGTTACCATAAGCACCGCATATAATTCATTAGTTTCTTGAATTTTTTGGGCAACTTTACGTTCAAATTCTGTCGTGATCCCATGTTCATCCGTTGTAACTATGATGCCTTTATCTTGATCGCTTTCAACAAAATGAGGGACTTCATCGACGATAACCTTCCCCTCAATACTTTCAACAGATAAAGAATCCGTATCCGGCTTTGCACTTATTTTAGATGCAATAGTGGGAAAGGGCGCTTGTGAAACCATACCAGAACCAAACGCTCTAGGTAGCGATTTTTTAGACACATCGACCATCCTTTCATCCAAGTTTTTTAACTTATAGCTAAATAACCCCAAACTACTAATTTTATAGTAATTTATACACATATTGTCATACATATCGTACCCCTCTATTATATAAAGAAACGTCTCACTAACCTATATAATTTTTGTATTTTTTAACTATTTTGTAAAAAAATAATCTTTTTTAATCCTTTTTATCACAATTTAAAATAATTCACATAAAAACACAGAATAATGTTAGGTTTTCAGTAGTTTTGTCGAAAATAAAAAAAGGCTATAAAATCCGAGAATTCAAAATTTAACCTTGGATTTTATAGCCTTTTATTTTTTAATTTAATTCGTATAATTAATCCTATTTAATACGTAAAATCACTATACTATTTCACCAATTTAGCAAACAAATCACCAAAGATTTCATCACGATTTATATATTGAATTTGTTTGATAAAATGTCTTGTGCTATCAAACCCATACGTATCATCTAATGTAATAATTGGACTGTGGATAATACTTGGTTGCATCCAATCCTCATTAATTAACCAGGCAATCGTCACAATATCCCAAATTTCCTTACTCCAAACGGCAGACATATTTTCAAAAATAGCTTGCTCACACGTAATCGAATATAAATAATCACACAACTCATTTTTCCCTTTTAAATAATGACGCAATTCAGGTTCAGTCGTTGTTAAATGTGACGTCACCCCCCAACATGGTAATTGCACAAGGGGAACACCGCAATCAAACACAGTCTTCGCAGCATACTTATCTTGCATACAATTAAACTCAAGATTATCTTTCCATCCTAGTGAATTTCCACCTAACCAAACCACCACGATTTTATCAATAATTTTCGGTTCTAATAAAATAGCAGATGCAACGTTTGTAATCGCGCCGATTGCTACCACATAAAGGACCTCATCTTCGCCTAACATCATCGCTTTGGATACTAAATCTCTTGCTGCATCAGAATCAATAGGACATGAAGGTTTAGTCATAAATGCATCAGATCCTTTAAACACTTGCTCTTTCATATCTTCTCGCCCTAATAAATCTAAGACATTTAAAATCTCTTGATAACTTTTTTCCATTCCTTCTTGAGGACTTATTGCTTTTTTATTCAAAAATGGTGCGGCGTAAACCGCTAAAACATCTAATTTTTCGTCTGATTTCAAAGCATAGGCTAAAGCATATTGATCATCAATTTCATTATAAGTATCTGTATCTAAAATCATCTTAACACGCATTTTAGGCGCCTTCAATAACTCTAACTTTCTATAATCCATCACTTTTTTCATCTCACATTTCTCCTCAATCAAGTTGCAGAACGTTATTATTTATTCATTCATCAAAAAATTAAAAATAACTTTCCCTCTCCATTTACTCCCCCATTGTATCAAAAAACGATAAAATGTAAACGCTAATTTTAAGTTATATTGTCAGAAAATAAATGAAACAATAGTAATTAGTTAAATAATTAATTCGAACTTTATCATTAACTTTTCTCCCTTATCCCTAACCAATTAAACAATAAAAAAGTAAACGCTTTCTAAATTGTACTATAAAAACGCTTTTATTTGTGTTAAAATATCCATATAAAGGATATTGTATGAAAGTTTAATGATTGGTTATCCTATATACACGACCAAAAGATTGAGCTTTTCCACATTTCTATGTTTATATTTTAGGGAGGAATTTAGATGATTGAAAAGGAGAAAAATTCAGCATTAATAAAAAAATTATTTTTAGGGTTTATCTTACTGATTCTTTCGATTATCACCTTAGCAATAGCCATCCTCTTAGATCTATTCATCACTCAAAGCACAACACTGGTCGTCATGAGTGTCATGATATTTCTTCTAGGACGAACACTCGTAAAAAAAGATAAAATTAAAAAATTAACCATCGCCTCTGTGGCAACATTTACAGCTATCTTTATATTATTTTCCATCATTCCTTCCCTATTTACAGAACATGCCGATGCAGAGTCATTCACACAAAGTGTCTCAACCTACTATGATAACGAAACAACATTTCACTTCATTTCAACAGGAAATTCAGATAGCATCCTTATCGAAAACAACGGCCTTTATGCCCTCATTGATTCAGGCGATCTGGATGACGATATCACCGTAAAAACCTACTTACAAAGCCTTGGTGTTACACGCCTAGAATATCTGATTATTACCCACTTTCATTCCGATCATCTAGGCGCTGCCGACACTGTTCTTCGAAATTTCATCGTCGAAACCACCCTCGTTTCAAACGGTAGTGCCGATACATTTGCCTACTATGCCTTTATCAACGCCTTATCTACCAAAGGTCAAAAAGCCAGCGTCCCAATTGAGAAAATGAAAATTCCATTTGGTAGTGCGACACTGACATTCTTCAACACATACGGAAACTTCGACATAACAAACAATAACTCACTAGTAACACTCGTTGAAAATGGAAACGATAAAATATTACTGATGGGTGATGCACAGAAAGAAGTAGAAGCTACCCTAAACATAGGCCCTGTCGATTTACTAAAAGTCGGCCATCATGGCTCATCCACAAGTAGTACTGAATCCTTTATTCAACAAGTTTCGCCTAAATACGCAGTTATCACCGTAGGCATTGATAATCCTTACGGGCATCCTCATGCAAAACCAATAAACGTCTTTCGCTCACTAAATATTCCACTTTATCGTACTGATGAACAAGGACATCTCATCTTCACCTCCACCGGAGATGGCGTCATAACAAACCTCGAGCCCGGAACCTATAACACAGGAAGTAAAAAAATCCGCTCCGATGAAGACACGCTGATGAGCCTAGTCAGAACCGATTTTTCGTGGTTTAAAAAAATAATCGCCGCCAGTGGAAAATAGGCCATATGAATTTCATCAATTATAGTGCCTAAACAAACACCAATCCCTAACTTTGAATTCACAGTACCAAAAACCCATAAAAAGCTGTATCAAAATTTATTTTGATACAGCTTTTTTATTTTTTATCAAGGCTCTAATTATCACCTATTCATTCAAATCACTATCTGCTTCTACCTCAATTAAATGACTCATGTAGTCTATTTTTCCACTGACCACATCATCATAGAAAGCTTGCTTATTATCAATAAAATTCACACATTCATTTAGTTCTTCGATTTGTTTTAATAGTGATTCTTTTGATTTATCAAGCATTGCTTTTCTTTGGGGAATTGTTGACTTTCCATCCAAGCAATACTGCATATATAATTTCATATTTTTAATACTCATGCCACATTTTCTAAGACATTGCAATCCTTTTAACCACGCGATATTTTTTTCATCAAACTGACGATAATTATTTTTATTCCGCGAAACATTAGGTACTAATCCTTCCTTGCAGTAAAACTTTAATGTTTCATAAGATATCCCAACTTGCTCACATACTTCCTTCATTGTATACATATAATCTCTCCTAGGTTAAAAAATAATATAAAAATATAAAACGCTATTGCTCGGTACCCACTCCCTACTGATAGAATTCATTATAAGGTTGAAAATACCAATAATCAAGGAGGAAATACAATGGAGTATGTAATTTTAAATAATGGTGTTAAAATGCCAGCAGTAGGATTTGGTGTTTTTCAAATTCAAGATACGGCAGAATGTATACGAGTTGTTTTAGATGCAATTGATGCAGGGTATCGTTTAATCGATACCGCACAATCTTATGGCAATGAAGAGGCAGTTGGGGAAGCTATTAATCAATCAAGTGTTCCAAGAGATGAATTATTTATTACAACAAAAGTATGGATTAGTAATAGCGGCTATGAATTGGCAAAACAGTCGATTGAATCTTCTCTAACGAAAATGAATTTAGATTATTTAGATTTAGTTTTAATTCATCAGCCGTTAAATGATTACTATGGGACTTATAAAGCAATGCAAGATTTATATGCACAAGGTAAAATCAAAGCAATCGGAGTCTCTAACTTCTATCCTGATCGCTTAGTTGACTTAGCCTTATTTAACGACATCATCCCAGCAGTTAATCAGATTGAGGTTAATCCGTTTCATCAACAACTAGAAGCACAACCGTTTAATGAAAAATATGCTGTAAAGTTACAAGCATGGGCACCCTTTGCTGAAGGTAGAAATGACATGTTTACCCATCCTGATTTGAAAAAAATTGGAGATAAGCACAAAAAGTCGGTAGCACAAGTTATTTTAAGATGGTTAGTTCAAAGAAATATTGTGCCATTAGCCAAAACCGTTAGTAAGGAAAGAATGTTAGAAAATATCGATATTTTCAACTTTGAATTAAGTGAAGAGGATATGTATAAAATTTCTACTTTAGATAAAAAAGAGAGTTCTTTCTTTAATCATCAAGAAGCATCAGCAGTAGAAATGTTAGCCAGTCTTATTCGATAAATCACGATTTTTTCGCCACGTTTGCTCTGATATTATCGCAATGATTTATCACTTGCCACATATCATTTAAAATAATACATAAATACGGGGGATGGAAAATGAAAGTCTTATTAATTAATGGTAGTCCAAATGCATTGGGGTGCACTTATACCGCACTTGAAGAAGTTGCTAACACTTTAAATCAAGAAAACATTGAAACACAAATCATCCATGTCGGAAATAAAGATATCAGAGGGTGTATCGGCTGCCGCCAATGTAGAAAAAAAGGGAAATGTGTATTTGATGATGACTTGGTCAATGAAGTTGCTTTTAAATTCAATGAATGTGATGGAATTATCATTGGATCACCTGTCTATTTTTCTTCGGCAAACGGAACGCTTATTTCCTTTATTGACCGCTTATTTTATAGTAGTATTACAATCGATAAAACCATGAAAGTGGGAGCCGCTGTGGTCAGTTGCCGTCGCGGTGGAAATACGGCGACATTTGATCAAATCAATAAATACTTTACCATCTCTGGGATGCCTATTGCATCAAGTCAGTATTGGAACATGGTCCATGGAAGTTGTGCACAAGAAGTAAAACAAGATTTAGAAGGTTTGCAAACTATGCGCACCTTAGGTAAAAATATGGCGTTTTTAATGAAAAGCATTCAATTAGGTAAAGACCAATTTGGTTTACCAAAAAAAGAAGCACACATCTTTACAAACTTTATTCGATAAAATGCTTCATCGTCTCCCAAGTTTAACTCAAAAACAAAAAAAAGCTGCATCAAAATAAATTTTGATACAGCTTTTTTTATTACATCATGCTATCTAACATTGTTTTTTCCATAACAGATTTATCTGTTACCGTTAATAATTCTTCACGGAAATCATCATCCATTAAGCCAACAGCTAATTTTTGAAGGATTTTTAAATGATCGTTTCCTGCATTTTCAGGTACAGCAATCATAAACACTAAGTGAACCGGTAACTCATCTAAACTTTCCCACTCAATCCCTTGAACACTTTTACCGACAACAACAGTTGGAACTAAAACATGAGCAGATTTAGCATGAGGAATTGCAACCCCATCCCCAATTCCTGTCGTTGACATTGCTTCACGAGTAAATACATCCTTAATATAACCGTCTACATCACTCACACGGTCAGTTAGCAAACTTGCCAAATGCTTGATTGTTGATAACTTTTCTGTTGTGATTAATTCTAAATCCATATATTTTACATCGAATAATTGTGCGCTCATGGCTTCGTCACCTCTAATTTATATTTTTGTCATATCCCATTATGCCTTCATCGGTTACCATAAACGGTATCACAATTTGACACCGTTTACAATAGTCCCCCCCACAATTAATTGTTTAAATCCGTTACATCTTACAATCAAACACCTAGTCTAAATTTACGCTTATTAGGCTTGTTTTTTAAACTTTAATCCTTTTAAATAATTAACCATAAATGCTGTGACAAATGATCCCACAATGATAGCAACGAAGAACATTAGCACACCTTCAACACCACCCATTAAAGCAACAATTGGTCCACCATGAGGAACTAAATCTTTAACACCAGCAAACATTGCAATATTTGCACCAACAACTGATCCCACAACTAATGATGGAATAACACGTAATGGATCAAGTGATGCAAACGGAATCGCTCCCTCAGTGATTCCACATAATCCCATTGCAAATGCCGCTTTACCAGCATCTAATTCTTCATTATCGTACACTTTTTTATTTAAGAATGTTGCAATTCCCATACCGATTGGAGGGATAGCAATAGCAGCAGCGATTGGTCCCATAACTTCAGGATGACCCGCTGTAATCATTGATACACCGAATAAGAAAGCAACTTTATTAACAGGTCCACCCATATCAAATGCAACCATCGCACCTAAAATCGTCGCTAACACAATTGAAGAAGCGCCTGTTAAACTTGCTAAGAAATTCGTTAACGCGGCAAATACTGCAGCGATTGGTCCACCTAAGATAAAGATGAATGCAAGTCCTGTAATTAACGTTCCAAGAATCGGAAGAATGATGATTGGCATAATTGGCTTAATCATGTTAGGCACTTTGACATTTTTTAACCATAATACAGCATACCCTGCTAAAAACCCAGTAACGATTCCTCCTAAGAATCCTGCAGAAGCATCAGATCCATAGAAATAACCATTTGCAGCAATGAATCCACCGATTAACCCGGGCACTAAACCTGGACGGTCAGCAATCGAGAAAGCAATGAACCCTGATAAAATTGGAACCATGAATGTAAATCCTGCTCCACCAATTTGCTCAATCGTTTTCCAGAATGAATCATCAGGAATCACTAATCCCGATTCAGTTGGAACCCCACCAAAAGCAAGTGCAATGGCGATTAACAACCCAGCGACAACCACGACTGGAATCATATAAGAAACGCCACCCATTAAATGTTTGTAAAATGCCGGCTGTTTGGCTTTCATTTCTTTTTTCGCTTCGTCTACAGATTTCATGTGTTTATCTGGTGCCGCCTCCGATTTTTTTACCGTAACCTCACCGTCTATGAACATTTGAATTAACACAGCAGGTTCTTTTATCGCACGACTGATAGGACACTCATAAATTGGAAGTCCTTTAAATCGATCTAAATTCACCGCTTTATCCGCAGCAATGATAACTCCATCTGCTTCTTTGATATCTTGCTCTGTGATAATATTTTCCGCTCCCGATGAACCTTGTGTTTCAACTTTCATTTCCACACCCATTTTTGCACCCATTTTGTTAAGCTTTTCTGCCGCAATATACGTGTGGGCAATTCCGACAGGACATGAAGTAACAGCTAATAATTTCATATTTGACCCCTCCATTTTATATTTTCCGCTTGATTTGATTTCCCCAATCCAACCGGTTAATTTCTTTCTAAACACATCATACACCTAATGTAAGCGAATACATAGTCCGTTTTTTTCCTCTATTAACGGAAATTAGATAAAAATAGTGGTGAAATCCTGTGAAAAATGGGTAGAAACTCACCCTAAAAACAAAAAAAGGACTGCTACAAACCAATAGCAATCCCTCATAAAAACCAAATAAACCTAGCAAGAATTTAAAGTCACATAGAAATGCTTACAACTCCCTATCAACACTCTCTATCCCTTAATCCACATCACATGCCAAAACCTACAACAAAAGCTCTTGTCCAAAGTGCAGCAACCTTCCCCTATTATAAACAAGCCCCTGACTAACCAAGAAAAATTAAACTAAAAGAGCGCCACTTATTTTACTTCCCCGTATAAGGGTTACAGTGGTGACGAAGTGAAGGTTTAAATTCTAAAATGGGAAGATAGGCGTGCTTGCACGCCTATCTTGTTTTAACGCCCTTCAAGAATTTAACCCGCAACGCTCCTCACCACACTCCCCCTACCAAGAATTCAAAGTTTTTAAAAAGCACCTACAGTTTAAAATTTTCTGATTACCTTAATAAACTCATCAAACGATTGACACGCAATCATCCTGTTCACCACATCCAAATCAATAATATGCTTGTAAAGTTTCTCCAAATACAACTTACACAGCCCATTATCCTCCTTCGAAATCCCAATAAATAGCACCAACTGCACTTCTTCCTGGTGCCACATAATCGGGCGATCCAAAATCGCTACCGAAATAAACGACTCCAAAATCTCCTCATGCATCACATGCAACACCGCCACCAAATTTCCAATCTCCGTACTCGTCAACGCCTCACGCTTATACACCTCACGACTCACATCGGGCGTCACATACTTCTCCTCAAGCAACTCCTGCATCATAAAATTCATCGCCTGCTCACGCGTATCAACCTTTACACCATTAAAAAATAAGAACTCATTGAACTGATTCACTAAATTTTGATTAAACAAATGAGTTTGGTTCAACTTCTCCTCAATTAACAATAAATCGCGCTCATTTAACAACTGACGAACCTGAACAATCTTTTCAGACATTAATTTTAAGGGGGTAGTGGTCAACATTAAATCCACATGAGACAACATCTCTTGATTAACCTCATAGCTCGACACAATATCAATCACACGTATTCGATCTTTGAAATATTTTTCAAGTTTCGTTTTCAATAATACGGTTGTTGCAACCCCCATATCGCAAACTACAAGCGCATCTTTTGTCTGAGCATCCATCATTTGATACTTGCGTTCAAGTGCCGATTCAAAATGAATGGCAATATACCCCAAATCATCTTCTGATAAATTAAAACCTTCTTCTGCAAGTACCATTTGATTCACAATAATCGCTAATTCAATCGAAAAGGGATAATTATACTTGATCATTTTAAGCATCGAATTTTCAATATCAATGTTATATTTCACCCGATTAATTGCCTTCCGCAAATGCAAACTTAAAAACTCATAAAGCACCAAATCATTTGAAAAATCAATGTCGTATAACTCGTTAATCAACTTAAATGCATTCATCATTAAATTAGACATCGACGGTGTCTGACCCTCAAGATGTTGCGAAACCACTCGAACCGGACTACACTTAATTAAACTCTTCGTTAAAAATAAGACCTCATCTTGGATAACTGTAATGTGCATCACTTTTTCAAGTTCCTGACATAACATCTCCGTCATTTTATATTCTAGTTCATCCAAAATTGTCTTAAACTCTATCCCGTTATATGATAACATCTTTTGTTGTTGACTTCGAATTAACATCAAATACACAGTAACTAAAAACTCCCGTGTCGCAGCAGGTGTTAAGCGATAGTTGAATTCGACCAATACCTTCTCAACCATTTCTTCAATACTAACTTTACTCATTCCGATTAACTCAAACAATTCATTTGTCTGTTCACCATCTGAGTTAAATAAATACCGACTCATCGCTTTACGAAGACAAGCCTCTTGTCCACAAATTTTAATCCCTTTATGACTTACCTTCTCAAGTTTTAAATCCAGATTCATCAGAACATGCTTCACCACATTAATATCTTTTTTTAAAGATGACAAACTAATATATAACTCATCCGCAAGATCAGCCTCTGTAATTCCTTCAATCCCCTTGACTTCATTCATTAAAAAACGTTCAATAATATACGTAATTCGGCCTTCTGGTGATAAATCTATCTCCACTTTTTTCTCATTAAATTCTTTTAAAAAGAGGGTGAACTTTCTTTCATTCAATACTTGAAGAACATATCCTTTTGCCTTTTGAGAACTTACCTTTGCCCCATGCGCCGCTAAATATTCATTTAACTTCTTAATATCACTACGAATGGTTCGCGATGAAACACCCAAATCAACACACAGTTTCTCTCCCGAAACTAACATCTGACATTCCAACAACATCTTTAATATTTCCTGTAGCCTAGAATTCATCATGCTAACACATCTCTCCTAACGTAGTCATCTTTTTCAGTATAAAAGATAAAACGCCAAAAGTAAACGCTTTATTTAAAATCGAAAATTAGATAATTACTTACGAACCTGTTAATTCAAGATTAAAATATTCATCTCCATCCTGAAATAAATTATTTTTATATGACTTACCTCTTTAAAACAATTTAAACAATATAACAAACTACTACTTTTTCTAAATTAAATAAGTTTATCCAACTAACACCTTATACCTTTCATATTTTTACATAATTACACAAAATTTACAATTTTTAATTGTAATTGAAAAATTTTATGTTTATAATTGTAATGAAAACGTTTCACTTAGGGAGGAAGTCAAATGAAAAAATTATTATCACTTATGTTAGTGGCTGGACTCTCGGTCACAGGCTTAGTGGCTTGTGGAGGAAATGACACAACAGAAACACCGTCAACAGGTACCGAAAAACCAGAAGCTCCAGTCGAAAAAGTCGAGCTTAAATTATGGTTAGACGATGATTCGTGGGCTGAAGCTATGGAAAAAGGAATCGAAGCGGCATTACCAAACATCGATATCAAATATGAAACAGTAGGTGCTGTCGATGCCCGTGCAAAAATTGAATTAGATGGTCCGGCTGGACTTGGAGGGGATATCTTCATTCAATCACAAGGAGGAATGGGACTTTCTATCGAATCACAAATCCTATTACCTTTAGGGGCAGAAATGTCTGAACAAATCGTTGATCGTTTCTTAGAAGGATCTGTTGAAACTGTTCGTGGTGGGAATGATTATTACGGAGTACCCTTATTAACTGAATCTTTAGCGTTGTTCTATAATAAAACGTTATTAGAAGAAAACGGATTTGATGTTGCCACTTCGTTAGATATGATCAAAGAACAAGCAACAGCATACAATAATCCAAAAGAAAATAAATTCTTATTCCGTTTCCAATCTGGAAACTCTTATGATATGCATTTCTTCTTAACAGGTGCAGGGTTTGAATTATTTGGACCGACGCATGATGATCCAACAAAATCAAATTTAGATTCACCTGAGTTCATAGCTGGGTTAACAGAATTTGCTGCTATGCGTGAATACTTACCTGTTCCATCTGGAGATTTAAGTAATGATACAGTTAATGGAGAGTTTGTTAAAGGAACTGTTCCTTATATTTTAAATGGTCCATGGGCAATTGCTGAAATTAAAGCAGGTGCAGAAGCTAATGGATTTGAGTGGGGAGTTACAACAATCCCAACAATCAACGGAGTTCAACCAAGAACCCATTCAGGAAATATTATCGCCTGTATTTCATCTTATACAAAATACCCAACAGAAGCACGTCAAGTGTTAAATTACTTAGCTTCTGAAGAAGGATTACAATTAACTTATGATGTAACTGGTAAAATCCCAGCCTTAAAAGATAACTCAGTTATTGAGGGTGTCATGGAAGATCCTTACATCTCTGGAATCTTAGCACAAGCTGCACACACTGATCCACGTCCAACAATTCCTGAAATGAAAGCATTCTGGGGACCAGCCGAAACAGCATTCAAAGCCGTTTGGGATGGAATTTTGACACCTGAAGAAGCTGCTGTTAAAGCCTTACAAGAGTACAATACGATTGTTGATATGTCTAAATAAGGATAAAATTGTTATAATAAAAAAGGCCTCTGGCCTTTTTTTATTTCTTAAATCACATTTTAAGCAAGGTAAGATCTTCAGAAAAAAAGAGGGATGTCTCATGCAAAAAGTTTTTTCTCGTGTTCTGATTAAAGACAAGAATCACAATATTTTGGTTATTCAACATAGTAATAACAGATGGTATTTTCCAGGTGGTAAAATGGAAATAGGAGAAACACCTTTAGCGTGTGCAATACGAGAAGTAAAAGAAGAAATTGATGTAGATGTTCACCATCTAACAGAGATATTTCAAGGAGATTTCACATTTGAAAAAGTCAAATGGCGCGGTTATTTTTACTTCGCAGATTCCGTTAGCGGAATTCCAACAATAAATGAAGTGGAAAAAATAAAAGACTTACGATTTATCAATAATTTAAATTCAGTTGATTTAGGAGTTGAACTATCCAATCTACTAAATCAACTATCCACAAGCTACGTCATCCAAACAAAACCAACTTCTTGGAAGTAAAAATAGCTCTTTTTTATAAGTAACCACATTATAGCTAACTTCCTTAATTTTTTTTATATGCCTAATCAACTAAAAACATCTTAGTCATTAACCTCATAAAACATTACTAAATCATCTTTACCTCACTTACTTTTTTGTATAACAGAAATATAAAAACCTCATGCATCAACATGAGATCTCCACTACACATTTATTTTTGTTTTGTACAAATCGCTTATACGATGGATACTATAAAATAAATAAGCGTTAATCTTAGGTGGATGGGCGCTTTTTAATGCGTCTAATTGACGATTTTAGAGAGTTAGAAGCACTTATACTAACCGTATTTTGCATTCAAGGTTTAAACTAAACTCCTTATCCGATATCTCCATTTTTATCACAGTTTATATCATCCATTATAGCAAACTACATGACAACCTTTAAAACGTTCATTCTAAACGAAAACTTACCCTAATCAATAAATCAATAATTCCTCCACCCGAAAAGGGGTATTCTCTCATCAAGAATACCCCTTTTTGTTAATCCTTTATTAATGACTACTCATTTTCTTTTCGCTTTTGTTTCATCCATAAAACCACGCCAACACCAACTAAACAAGCTCCAATTGCCACAATACCTAACACTTGATATCCTGTCGTTGGTTGCTTGCTTGTTGCTATATTTGAAGTCGTTTCATTGTTATCACTTCCTGGTTTCTCTCCAGTCGTTCCACCATTTCCGCTTCCCGGATTTCCTTCTCCCGATCCGTTATTTCCGTCTCCTGGATTTCCTTCTCCTGATCCGTTATTTCCGTCTCCTGGGTTTCCTTCTCCTGATCCGTTATTTCCATCTCCTGGGTTTCCTTCTCCTGATCCGTTATTTCCGTCACTTTCTTTCTCTGAAACCGTCAACGTCGTGACACCTTGTGCTGCAACGTTTCCAAGTCGATCTTGTGCATCATAGAAAATAGTATAGATACCAGCTTTCGTGACAACTCTATCAACGACTGTATTTGTATAATCACCTGATAATATAACTTCAAGATGACGACCTAAATAGTCAACCGCCAAAACACCATCTAATGGATTAAAGGCATCACCAATTACTAAATTCACTTCATCTTTTACACCTGTAATTTTTGGATTCTCAATCGTTTCTGTGACTTTATTCTCAACGATTACGGGCACAATTAAAGTAGCTTTATCACCTAATGAATCAGTTACCTGATAGGTTAGCGCATAAGAACCGACTGTATTTACATCGACTACACCACTGACTGAAACGTCAACAGGCGTTAAATCTTCTTCATCAGCTGCCAAAACAAATGACTTCTGCATGTCCTCGGTAAACTCATCACCTACCGTCAATACAATCTTCCCTTCAACCACTTGTGGTGAAGAAATTAACGTTAACGTCGGAATCGCATTAAATGTTATAGCCCCTTCATCTACTAACGTCATTTCAGGACCTGATACTTGCTTATTTGTCGTACTCACCACATACTTATATGCCGTTCCATCACCCGCTACACGTGATTTAATTGCATACTTAACTGGCGTATGATCTAAAGATTTCACCTTAAGCTGACCTACTTCAATATTTCCGCCATCTTTTGCGATTGCCTCGTTAGACACCAAATAAAATGTAGCTTCTTTTTTATCCTCACTAAACACCACATTAGCCAAAGAACTTGCCTCACGACTACCTGATACTAACGGTACGAAACTTTTTTCATCGAATGAAACATCACCATCGATTACAATACTAAACTGTACGGATTTCAATAATTCACTCACATTAGATAACGAAACCTTTAATGTATCTTTTGCTAACTTATCTATTACTAATCCGATATTATCTTCTGGAGTTACAACGTTTGCCATGGTTGGGCGTGACACAAACATCACGCCAGCAACCAAAGCAACCATTATTCCCAAAGATAATGAACACTTCTTCTTATTAACTTTTCTCATCGGTCTCTCCTTTGGGTTATTGAAGGAACAACCGTCCCTCCTGTATATTTGATAATCTTAATCTATCAAAACCTTGGTCTCGATAACTTTTTTTGAGGTATTTTTCAAACAACTAACTTCGGCTAAACCTTAATCTTGATAAGCAGAACTTTGGCCAGGCTTCCCTAATAACTCAATCAAAGTCACCACAACTTTTCCAAAAGCTTCCCGCGAACACATTACTTCGGCTCAATCTCAGTCACAACCACATTCGATTTCAACTTCATCTTTGTAAATGAAATACTTGGTAACACCTCTGGAACCTCATGGTTAAACGTATCACTTGTGAAACGTTGCCCGCCTGTGGATAAATCAGCACTATCCGTTCGATATAATTCTGCAAAAATTAACTTATTCTGCATGAATTGATCCACAAATTCAGGTTCGACCCAATAAATCCACGTTCCTTCGGTAATCTCTTCTAACTGCCCTTCACTTGGAAGCTGGGCTAATAAAATACCATGATACTCATCCGCAATATGCACCTCATCCTCATTTAACACAAGCGGCACATTAAACGCTGGATTTCCGCGATATTCACCTGTGATTACAACCGAACCTTTAGGGATCTTTTGCTCCTCAAACACGTCCGGCGTATCTAAATCATCCGGCTGATACACATAATCTTCTGCCAATAATCCCAATCCATTTTCATAATGAACGTCATCAGTTGAAACCCCAATTTCAATATTATCACCAGGAGGCCCTACTAACTCAAGTTCAGCCACCCCGATAACACTTGCCTTAACTGCTGTCAACTTCACAAATTGAACATCATACGTATTCAACTGCGATCCCGCCAAAACACCATCTTGACCAAAATAAATCATCTCTGTTGGCTTCTTCGGATCCAATTTAAACGTACCTGTATTAACCGTCGTCCAAGTTGATCCATCCTGGCTCACTTCAATCTTAAACTGCTTAATCGCACTCGAAGCCATTTTCTTGCGGAAGAATCCAGACTCCGTCGGCGCCGTATACTTCAGCCCAATTACCGACTTAACCGAATTCAAATCCATGATAATAAACGGATCATACTTTGGATTCATCAAACTATCATGAATCGCAGAATTAAACTCCCCACTTGTCAACTTGCGACCTTCATAAATCGATGTTAAATCACCATCATTCACTGCAACCAATCCCATATTCGGTAAGTCACCATGAACATC
>JBOFCV010000349.1:0-3363 GCA_051646305.1 Turicibacter sp. | reverse complement strand
ATTGCCAATACATTGGATTGTTCGCTCAAACGTAAATTAACAACAACACACGTACATAGCGTGAGAATGCCAGGTATTTTAGCTAAGCATCAAGTATTGATTAGTGATGAGCACCAAATCCTTGAACTCATTCATCAATCTAATAGTCGCCATTCTTTCGAAAAAGGGATTATTTTTGCCATTCGAAAAGTTGAGGAATTAGATGAATTGGTGTACGGGTTACAAACATTAATCAACTAGTGAACGTTTAAGACGGTCACAAATAAGTGAGTGTATTTAATTGAATCATTTTACGCAGGAGAAAGTCATCTAATGGATGACTTTTTTTAATTGAATCTTCAAGTTCAGGTTTTATAATTAAATTTAAAAGAATGAGTGGAACAGTTTTTTTAGGGGATAGTTCTATTACATACTAGCTTTTCCGATGACACGAGCTTAGGAGACTCACGTATTGAAGTATTAATTCACTAGAAAATAGTTCTGTTTCTATTTAGTATGTGTAACTTAACTCTGTTTATTAAATCAAATCATAAGGTTGAGAAAAGGCGTCTTAATAAAATAGAATGTAAGTAAAATGGTTAGCATTTAGGGGCAAATGACAACAAATCCACGATTCCAATTGTTTTTAAACGCAATAAGTTGATAAACGAAGTAAAAGTTAAGTATAATAAAAGAAGTTAATAAAAGATGGAGTTGTTTGTAATGGATTTAATATTATCCGGTAAGAAAGTCATTAAGACATTAAATGATCATGGATTTGAAGCCTACTTTGTAGGAGGAATGGTACGCGATCAACTTTTAAAACGTGACATTTATGATGTGGATATCACGACTTCTGCAACACCTGAGGATGTCATGGCTATTTTTAAACGAACGATTCCCACAGGAATCAAGCATGGAACCGTTACGGTGATGATGATTTATGTTCCTGTTGAAGTCACGACCTTTCGAACAGAAACAGATTACACCGATTATCGCCATCCTAATTCCGTTGGTTTTACAACTTCATTAATTGAAGATTTAAAACGACGTGATTTTACAATGAATGCAATTGCGAGTAACCAATTTGGTAAGATGATTGACCCTCATGGCGGGCTAAAAGATATTAAAGATAAAACCATTCGTGCAGTAGGAGATCCCTATCAACGATTTACAGAAGATCCTTTACGTATGTTAAGAGGAATTCGCTTTGTTTCCAAACTAGATTTTGAAGTAGAGGCACATACCTATGAGGCGATGATTGAAAAAGCGCCCCTTATTGCACATATTTCCAAGGAAAGAATTAAACGAGAATTATACGGGGTCATGGAGGGCGTACAACATGCCAAAGCCATAAGATTGTGGTTAAAAACAAACATGCCACTGTATATCGATCATTTCAACGTCTTATTAAGTTTGAAAGGTTATCATTTTGAGCGCTTAAATCACCCGATACAACTTTTTTGTTTAGTCGGTTATTTATGTGAGGAGTTAACAGCCTATTTGAAAGATTTTCCTTTTTCAAGGGAAGAGAAGAAAATGATCACACAGTGTGTTTCTTTGTTGAATCAACCCACCATACCCGAGGTTATCATCTATCAATATGGAGAGGACATTTATCGCCATGTTCATGCCCTTTCTAATTTCTTGAATTTCACTGATGATGAAATAAAAGTCCCACAACTTCTTATCAATACACGACAAGATATTGAGATAGATGCAAAAGAAATCGTTGATCTAGTCAATAAAAAAGGTGGGGCCTGGCTTCAACATTTACTACAATCAATTGAAATAAATATTTTGACGGGACAGTTAATAAATGAAAAAACATCTATAACTGAATTTATTATAAAGGAAATGGGGCAAAGAGATGAAGCATAAAAAGAAATGGCCGAAACGAATTTTCTTATTAGTTACCACACTTATTTTGTGTGGGGCAATGTTACTAGGATCTTATGTGTATGGATATGAAAAAGAGTTAATGACCTATCAAGCGTCACTTGCAAAACTTCCAGAAGTAACAAAGGTGTTAGAAATTTCAAAGTATAAGGGTGTAGAGGAATATTATGTAGCAAAGGTTATCCTTACAAACGAAACAGAGCAATACTATTTTATAAAAGATAATATCGTGGTGTATAATATAGTAGCATCTGAGTTGCTAAGCATCGAGCAACTTGAAAAACGAGTAAATGAACTTGTAAGTGATGCATTAATCAAACATTATTATCTTGGAATTCATGAAGAAAAACCGATTTATGAAATTTTATTATCAAGTCAAGGTCGTGAATTATATCTCATCGTTAATGCGATCGATGGAAGCATGATATCAAAGGTGACGTTATAAGCATACAACATGAATAACAGAAATTAGATCGACCCCAATAAATAGGGATCAATAGAACATTTAAATCAGGTTCATAATAGGTGATGATTTAAACTAGGATATAAAAAGGGGTAAAAGATAAATGTATGAATTATGGAAAAATAAATGTTTAGATTTGAACACGTTACTCTTAACAACCTATAAAGAGCTTGGACTAAACGAGGAAGAGTATGTTTTTATGATGTGTTTAGCTTATTATATTAATTATTGTCCGGGGCGTTGGACATTTGGTGATATATCAAATTTAATGACACTTGATGATGGAAGTTGCTCACTTTTATTTATTTCCCTTGTAGAACGTAAATATATCTTAGTGAGTAGTAAAACAGATGAACTTGGGAAACGATACGAAGATTACTCATTACAACCTTTATTTGAAATGATTGAAAAGCAATTAAAACAACAAAGGACAAAATCACAATCCACACAACGAGAAGAGATATTTAGTTTATTAGAACAACATTTTGGTATTCTAAGTCCACTTGATATTGAAACTATTCATATGTGGATGACTGAAGATCAGTTTGATCCAGAATTAATTAAACTTGCTATTTATGAAGTAAATGCAAATCAAATTAAGTCAATCCGTTATATAGATAAAATTTTACTGGAGTGGAAACGAAAAAATATTTTCACAGTTGAGGAAGCAAAACGTCAACTTATTCAATTCCGTAGTCGTAAAAATACCACAACAGCGCCTAGTCAGGAAGCCCCTGCCGTTGACCCTGCATTTTATTACGATTGGATGAATGATTAGAAATGAGGATGTAAAATGTTATCAAAAAAGAAAGTAAATGAAATCATGGATGTTATGGAATCTTTATTTCCTGATGCTCACTGTGAGTTGAACTATAGTAATGAATTTGAATTAGTATTAGCTGTTTTATTATCTGCTCAAACAACAGATAAAAGTGTTAATAAATTAACAGCAACACTATTTCAAAAGTATAAGTCACCCGTTGACTATATGAATGCAACGTTACCACAATTAGAACAAGATT
>JBOFCV010000246.1:0-5956 GCA_051646305.1 Turicibacter sp. | reverse complement strand
CTATTTTTTTGACTATCAAAAAATCATTTATAAGCAGACAACAATCATTCATCGCTTGTTTTACGATGTAATTAGAACTTTGATTCTCCCCATTTAAATCACCTTTTTTAAAGTTGTATATTTTTTCCACAGGTCACTATCTGATGTAACCTCGCCCTGTTTTGTAATTTTCTATCTGATAATTGAGGGGCTAGTTATAGATGCACCCTGATGTTCTAGTCGATCGCCTCATCTTTTGTCCATGTTTCGACGCGTGAACAACAACCTAAGTTTTTTAGCTATAACCATCTTCCAACCAACTCCTGAATCATATTTTTAGCACCATTAACTTTTTCTGTTTTTAAAGGATAACTTGAAACAGTAACCGTTTGAATCAGATCTTCGGTAAACTCTTGTTCTTCTAGCTTTTCGTTATTATTTACAACTTCAATTGCCATACCCTAATTAGCACATAACATCTCATTAATTCGAATTCAAGCCGTAATAATCTATCCTTATATAAAATCACAATAGTTTTTTTATTTCTATTAACTATCCAAGCCCTCCTACAGTCTCTTTTCTTTAGTTATACTATATTTTTTAGCGAAAGTATACGAAAAATGCTTGATAGTCCCCCTCTACTATAACGTGTAAGCCTTTCTTTAATTTCATATTCTCTTAGACTTTATTGGTATTTTCCCTACTGTCTTCACGACAAGTTAACAACTAAGTCTCGAACGGTTAAGGTTTTAAATAATTAAATCCATTGACTCGTCCACTCGTTAATTCCGTTACTAAATGAAATTTTCGTTTCCAAAAACAATAAAGTCTAGCAGAATCTAATTTTAAACAAATAAAGTTAAAATAGTTCTTTTCACTGGTGTTTTTTACCTCTACATATTTTATTTTTATGAATAAAATATGTAGAGGTAAAGGGAAATGGAATAAATATTAGCACTAATCCCTATCTTATCCACCCTATAATCCATTAAAATATCGAGATAAAATTATAAATTATCCAGCTTTAGATTAGTTGATACTTATTATACATTTCTAGATATCACTTTATTAACGCTAAAGGAGGTGAGCTATATGGCTAACACTTACCAATCTCTTCCCCAATCTATTCAAAATACTGTTGCTTCTGTCCAATCACAAGATCAAGGTTTATATATTAAAAATTCCCATTCAATTTCTATCTCTCAGACTGAAGTTGAAGGACTTGTCGTGATACAACTTTCGCTTCAAGCTGCAATCGATGCACTTCTAATAGCAGTTGATGCGCGCGATGATTTAGATATTACTAGATTGCAAAAAATATCTAACACACTCTCTACGCTTCAACAGGAACGTCAAAAACTTGTTATTGAAAATAGTAATAATATCACTGTCAATCAAATTGAAATTCAAATTGATATCGTTGTACAAGCAGCTATTCAATTACTGGCAAAAATTACAGCAAAGTTAATTGAAATTTAATAGACTTAATAAATTATTGTAAAATAGGAGGTGAGCTATATGCCTAATACACAGTACACTTATACAAAACCCTCGAAACAAAGAGTTACTCATCGTAGTTTTGTTGCCCAAGTGCAAGATCAAGGATTATACATCAGACATTCTCATGACGTTGTTGTTACCCAAATCGAAGCGCAAGGATTACTTGTTCTTCAACTTTCTATACAAGCCGCACTTGAAGCCATATTTATATTATTTGATGCGCAAGATGATGAAGATGTAAAAAATCTACAAACAATTGCTCAACAAATTAATGTTATTCAACAAGAACGCCAACGTGTTGTCATTCAGTGCAGTGATAATATCAAAATTATTCAAACTGAAATAGAAGTTACTGCACTTGTACAAGCAGCTTTAGAACTATTAACTAAAATTACAGCAAAATTTTTAGAAATCTAATCTGTTCTGTTTCTCACTTTGTTTTTATTTTCAAGATTCAGTTTGTTATAATAATAAATTATATTAACTCATCTGAATCTTATTTCTTCAAATTGATGATAATTAAATCTTTAATGAATTCAAATTAAATCTTTCCAACCGACACTTGGGTCTTTTGATTCCAATAAAGGAAAAAGAAATAAAATTAAAAAACACACGATATTTTTGCTTCTGCTCAGGAAACTGTTTAATCGTGTGTTTTTTTTATTAAGGGGACACTATACTTTATGTGTGTTTCACACGATATGTGACAGCAACTAGGCATCTTTTTTCATTTCAATGACGATGAAATGAGAATCAGTCTTTGCTTCTATATTTAGCATCTCTTCTTCAATTTCAAGTCCATCCCTTGCCTCAAACTCGATATGATTGATGACTGAGCTTCCCTCTATTTGAATAAGGTAAGCTTTTCTATTTTTCTCTACTTCAAAGGTTAAGTGTTTGAATGCATCTAGTTTAGTAATCCAAACAGCTACTTCTTGATTAATATCAAAGATTACTTTTTCCGACTCTATGCCTCCAATTTTCAACCACTCATTATGAAATTGTTTTTGTTCAAACAAACCGTATTCAACACATGGTGTTTGTTTTCTTTCCTTTGGAACTATCCATATTTGTAACGTTCTAAGGATTGTATCACTCCAATTAAACTCACCATGCTCAATTCCTGTTCCTGCCCGCATATAGTACATGTGTCCAGCTGTTAAAGTATTTGGGATTCCACCCTTATAAGTATGCGTCAATTCTCCCTCAATCACATAAGTTAATATTTCTACTTCACGATGCTTATGTAAATCATGTCCACCACTTGGATGCATAATATCATCATTAATGACTCGGATGATGCCATATTTTTTATTTACAGGCTGATAATAATCTGCAAGTGAAAAATGAAACAGACTCTGTAACCACGTGTGGTAGGCAGTTCCTAATAATGTATGGTCTATTTTTTTCAACATATCGTTCCCCTCCTCGGTCTGCTGGCATCATTTTTTCCCAAATCTCTATAAAAAATTGAACAAATTTTACCTGAAAAAATTCACAACAACTACTGGCTATTTAATTTTATATGTTAGACAAGCGGCTCCTTACCACCTTTAGCAGGTGGCTTTAAATTACATATCCGATTTTAAAATTAGTGTGCATTTTAAAAAAGTCGATTCTATTGAATTAACTTAACTATTTTTCTAAAATTTTGATCACCACAGTATCCGGTGATGAGTCATAAACCTTGCACGTCAATCACTACTATTTATTGATAAGCAGGTGTATTTCATTAAAAATTAGCTTATTTACCCACTTCTACATTACTTTGTTTGTATGCCTAAGCTATCTATGTACCTGTTATTTAAAAAAAGCCTCATATCTAGCACTCATATTCTTTTTTTTTATGCGTGATTTATTTCGATTCGATTAAACAGATACTCAAACTCTGCTCACTCATTTTAACATAGATTGATTAAAAATAAGCAGACCAATATCGGCCATATTTCCATATTTTTGGAATTGAATAATTTCTGTATAACCTGGATGGATTTATCTTAATTTATATCCAATTTTTATACTTTTTTCCTAATTATTTATACTGATAATCCTTATTTATTCAAAATCAAGATACTGTTGGTCTGATATTCTGTCAATTTTTCCATAAAAGAGCTGTATTTAACCATTTAAACTTTAATAACTTGTGGCACCAGTAAAAGGCTGTTTCATTTTAAATGAAACAGCCCTTTTAGATTAATTGATTAGATATTCTTTGTAACGGACGAGTAAGGTTCTAAGTTTTCTCATGGCTTTGGCCTCGATTTGTCTAATTCGCTCGCGCGTTACCCCTTCGATTTCACCAATTTCTTCTAGCGTTTTTCGTTGTTCTCCGTTTAAACCAAAGCGATGAATAATGACGTATTGTTCACGTGGATTTAGACTTAATATCATTTTATCCATGTATGTTTTTAAATCTTTGTCCATCATTCTTTTTTCAGGGTTATCATATAATTTCGATACCCCTTGAGCAAGTGTTTCATTTTCCGTTGAGATTAAATCTTGAAGTTCGGTATCCTCATCTTCTTTTGAAACAAAACCATTTAAGGACGTCGGTTTTAACATATACGTTTGAACTTTTTTTACGGCTTCATACTTTTCAAGTGGAATATTTAAATCATCACATAAATTTTCTACGTCGATTGCCACATCTTCTTGATCTATTTTTTGCTCATAACGCATCACTTGATTGATGGATTCAAACATGTGAACTGGGATTCTTATCGTGAATCCCTCATCGGCAATTGTACGAGTTACGCCTTGTTTAATCCAATAGGTGGCATACGTTGAAAAATTATTATCAAATGAAAAATCAAATTTCTCGATTGCCTTCATTAAACCTTCTAACCCTACTGAAAACAAATCATCGTAATCTAATTTATGATTATATATTTTTGTGTAGCGACCAATTATTTTGTGCACTAAATTTGTGTTATTAAAAATAAGCCATTCAAAGGCATCTTGGTCTTGCTCAAGTCGGTATTTTTTTAAATACTCTAAATTATGTTGGTAATCATTACTATGCTTTCTCATAAGTAAATTGTTTGAATTCCCCGCTGCTTGACTAATTGACGAATTAGAATCTACTGTTTTCATCTTGCTATTAACCTCTCCCCTCGTTGGGTTATTAATAACTGCATTTCTTCTACTGTGTGTCTTTTGACTTTTAAAAGTTGCCCCCAGATTAGTCATCCGATACGCCCTCTCTTATCTTCATATATTAGTTCTTCGTTATCTCTTATTCTCAATCTTTTAAGTCGACAAAATCGCGATATTTTTTTATGATTTATTGAGATTTGTATTTAGCTAGTCAATGATGGAAACGACGGTACGAGATACGATTGAAAACATTACTGTCTCCCCCAATCCTCTAACGCCTTATTAAAAATAAATTTCATGACATCATGTTTAATATTTTTTTCTATTTAGAATCCCAAGGTGCGTAAGTGCTTAAACCAGCTCCCCATCCTATAAAACACGATTTGCTTCGATTTAGCTAAAGGGTCCTTACCTGATAGCCTTTTATTGTTAAGCTATAATGATTACGTCCTAAATCACACCCAACTTCTAAAATAAAACCCTCCTTTTTTAAAGTGGCAAAATTTTCATAAATTTGAGTTAAGTTGACTTCAACTGTTTTCTGACATTCAGTTCTTTCTGTCAACTATCATCACGTCCTTTTTGATTATATTAATTTAGTTCAATAAATATCACTAAAATCTACATAATCGCAACAGAATTTATGCAAAATAGTATTGACTTATTTAATATAAGTCGTTGTTGATTTTTAACATCGCAAAATGTGACGATATTGTCTATCTAACGCAACTACGATGAGTCAATTCAGGCGCAGGTTAAACGCTTAGCTACGATGATATTCGCTACAAAAATTATCATATTTGCCATGTTAGATTCTTATCTGGACTTATATAGTCCGCTAACCGGTTAAAGAAATAGAAAGGTAGGTACACATCAAATGGGAAAAAATGAATTAGGGTCACCAATGAATGCAGTAAAAGGTCCTGTTAAAGGGAAAGTGGATGTAGAATTTGGGACAGGTAGTGGCGATTTACAGAAAAAAGTAAAAAAAGCAACGCATCAAGCGTCTCAAAACACACAATCACAACAATTAAAACGCGAAAAAGATATGCACCGTCAATTATAATAAAAGAAGCGAAATTTCAAATAAACCATAAGAAAACCCTACTGGCGATTCAGTAGGGTTTTCTTATGGTTTATTTGCTTATGTATTGGATCAAAAAGATTCCAAGTAGCGTGACAATCATGGGACTAAAGAGATTAACCGCATCATTAGTTAGGTATTTGATTCCTTTTATTTGCTTGCAGTGTTGATTATGATGGATTTTATTTTCCGTTATCAATCCACATTCAACACATTGATATTTCACTTGAACTAACGCCCCTAGCAGACTATCTACAAGAGAGCCTAAAAATCCAAAAATTCCAATATAACAAATCA
>JBOFCV010000234.1:0-5348 GCA_051646305.1 Turicibacter sp. | reverse complement strand
AACTGTTGTTGCGGGATGAACACCACCACATGGATTCACGTCAAGTTCAGGAATGCGTACAATTCTTATGTCACCTTTTCCTTTGGGTAAATCTTTAAGTGATAATTTTTTTAATTCTGCTTTTGATGGATATAAAATTTCAACAGGTAGTCTGTTAAAGATGACTTGATTCGCCATTTGTTCAACTTCTTGTAATTGATTTTGAGTAAGGGGGATATCAATATCAATGGTACAGCGATCCTTACCTAGATGGAAACTGCTAGTTTTAGCATCGTAACATGCTAAAAAACAGGCAGATAAAATATGTTGTCCTAGATGTTGTTGCATGGCATCAAAACGTGCCGCCCAATCAATCGAACACTTAACTTTATGGATTTTAATTAGTTTTTTATGAATGACATGATAAATTTTATCATTTTCTTCATAGACTGAAGTAACCGGAAATGTTTCAATGAATCCTGTATCACACGGTTGTCCTCCACCCCCAGGATAAAAAGCAGTTTGATCAAGGACCACGTGATATTCATTTCCTTTTTCAATGATTTCATCTACCTCGGCGGTGAATGTTTGGATATAAGCATCTTCATAATACAATTTTTTCATCTGTATTGTCTCCTTTTTGTTGGTGAGTTCTCATGTCTTTGACAATGACAAGTATGAATGACTCAGGGTATATCCTTATTGTACAATAAGGACCCACATTAACAAAGTTAAAAATTGCGTGAAACACTTAATACAGGTAGGGAAAAGAAAATAAAAGTTGAAAGGATGTGACAAAATGCATGAGCGAATCATAAAGGATCCAACGGAATTAATGCAATATATTCATTTTTTTGAAAGATATTCAAACCATTATAATGGTTTAAATAAGGAGCGGGAATCTGAGGGGGGGTCAATACTTAATCAAATCTGCTATTCGAGTGAATGTGATCTGTTTATTAAGTGGGTATACGAGACAAATATATTGAAAATTGATTATCTGGATTATTTAAACCAACATTCGATTACCTTAAGACGTCCTAGTGAAGTAAGGAAAACCATAGAATCTGCGGATTCCCCCCTATTACGTGCCATTTTAACGTACTACATACGTGGAGAAAGAATTTGTTCAGGACTTTTTGAATGCGCAACAAAAGAAGGTATTTTTTTAGCTATTTTAAAGCAAATGCAGTGTTTACAAGATCAAAGTTAAGTAGTTCATGATTTTAGTCGTAGATAATGAAATGAAGGTAAGCAAAAATATCAGGTTACTGAGAAAAGGGCCTGACTATTTTAACAGAAGAAATGGGGTGTGTTTGGAAAACGATTACAAATATGATACTATAGTAATATCTTACATATTTTGGAGGGATTATATGGAATGGGGTTATTTATTATTAGAGGTTCTACCGGTTATATTTTGGATGGGAGGGCACATGTGTGAAAAATATCATGAAAGTTATCCAAATACGGATATTGGTTACTTTAGTAAACGAATAAGAAGTAGTGCAGCCAGTTGGTCGTTAGGAAATAGAATAATGGGGCGATCATTGAAAGTAACATCAGGAATGTTAATTATGATAAATTTATTTTTCTTTTTTGGGAAAGTAGAAAATATTTACTTTGTACTACTCTTAAATATTTTATTACTTGTCACAAGTGTTTTATCGGGGGAGTTAAAAATTAGGAAGCAAATAGATGAGATGGGACATGTAAAATTTGTTGAGCCGCGAAAATTAAATAAGATATTTTCAACGAAGAAATAGTAAAACGATTACAGTGTGTAACGGTTTCCACTCCAAAAAAGCTCTTGTTTTACTTTTGTATATGGTAAAATATGACTAGAAATGATTCGATAATGAGGTGGAATAATGGAACGTAAATGGTGGAAAGAAGCAGTTGGATATCAAATCTATCCAAAAAGTTTTAAAGATACAAATGGCGATGGCATTGGGGATATTAGAGGAATCATTGAAAAACTAGACTACTTTAATCTATTAGGGGTAAATTTATTGTGGTTATGTCCAGTTTATACCTCACCAATGGATGATAATGGTTATGATGTATCAGATTATTATAATATTGCTTCTGATTTCGGAACACTAGATGATGCAAAAGAACTATTAGCTGAAGCGAAAAAACGAGGCATTCGTATTGTTATGGATCTTGTATTAAATCATACAAGTGATGAGCATCCTTGGTTTGTTGAGGCACGTTCATCCAAAGAAAACAAATATCGTGATTACTATGTTTGGCAGGAGGGAAAGAAAAATGAAGCCGGGGAAGAGGTTGAACCAACGAACTGGTCATCATTTTTTACCCCTTCATGTTGGGATAAAGATGAATTGACAGATGAATATTACATGCATATTTTCTCTAAGAAAATGCCTGATTTAAATTGGTCAAATGAGTCCATGCGTCAAGAATTATATGATATGGTAAAATGGTGGCTTGATCTAGGAATTGATGGATTCCGTGTGGATGCCATTGCTCATATAGAAAAAGATTGGACCTTTGAAGATTCAACATTAGAAGAGGACGGAAAGTATAAAAAAGATTGGAAGAAATTTTCTAATTTACCGAAAGTTCATACCTATTTAAAAGAATTCAATCAAGAAGTTCTTTCTAAATACGATATTTTCACTGTTGGAGAAGTTGGCGGCGGGGCAGGTGTTGAAGATGCACTTAAATATGCAGCCAACGACTCAAATGAGCTGGATATGGTGTTCACATTTGACCATTGTTGGCTAAATGAAGGATTTGATTCATTAGAAGAAACTTGGGAAAATAAATTAGATTTAGTCGGCTTAAAGAAAGTGTTTGCAAAATGGCAAACGGGTTTAATGGGGAAAGCATGGAATCCATTATATTGGCTGAATCATGATCACCCTCGAGTGATGTCTCAGTACGGTAATGCTTCAAAATACCATAAAGAGTCTGGGAAAATGCTAGCTAATTCTTTATTATTCATGTGGGGAACACCATTCATTTATAATGGAGAAGAAATTGGGATGACGAATGCCAATTATACGGATTTCAATGACTATCGTGATGTTGCTACTCATGAGTTGGTGAACTTATTATTAGAACAAGGTCATGATGAAGGATTAGTTCGTCGCCACATTGGCGTTACGTCGCGTGATAATGCTAGAACCCCCATGCAGTGGGATTCGAGTGAAAATGCAGGTTTTTCAACTGCAATGCCTTGGATAAAAGTGAATGAAAATTACAAAGAGATTAATGTAGCCAAGCAAATAAGTGATGAAGATTCATTATTTAACCATTATCGTCAAGTGATTGCGCTTCGTCGTGAAGGTGAATATAAGGATGTTATCGTATATGGAGATTATGAGTTACTTTGTGCAGATGATGAATCTATATACGCGTACTCTCGATCATTTGAAGGTAAAAAAATAGTAATTGTTTCTAATTTCTTTGATAGAATGGCGACAATTCAATTACCCGAGATGAAAATAAAGAAAATGATTATTTCAAATTACCCTGCACAAGAGATAAAAGAGCAAACTTTAGTATTAAGACCTTATGAATCAATGGTCTTTGAAATAATTTAATCACCATGGTAAAAGCTACGCATAAAGCGTAGCTTTTATTATGCAAAGACAAGTAAAATCTGTTTATTGGAGAAATATTACGAGTGTGGGTGAAAAGGTGAATTCTATTGTAAAATATTAGAAATGATTTTTGAGACTAATTGTCGGAATTTGTAAACTCATATAATGTATTTTTGTCTTGCAAAATCGTTGAAAGCGATTAGAATAGTATCAGAAAGACAAATTTTACAAGCCATGTTGCAAAGGAGGAAATTAGTTTCAATTTAACTAAAAATAGAAGGTTTATGCGTTTGGAGGGATTAGTTTGGAAAGTATAAAATGGGTCATGAGATATTTAAAACCGTATAAGTTCAAATATGGGCTTGCCATGGTATTGGTATTTGTTGTTTCTGGAATGAATTTGTTGAATCCAATGTTAAGTGGTAAGATTATTGACGACGTGATGACAGGGGGAAAAAAACAGCTATTAGTTCCAATTTTATTGATGATGTTAGGTGTTGTCATTGTTAAAGCATTAATTTCATATGCGTATCAAGTTGTATTTGAAACAGTTTCACAAGATATTATTTTTGAAATAAGAGAAGAGTGCTATAAAAAATTAATGGTATTAGATTTTGAATTTTACAATTCAACCCGAACGGGTGACTTAATGGCAAGGTTGACAGGAGATACAGATGCAATTCGCCATTTTATCTCTTGGGTTATTTATACGATAGTTGCAAATCTATTAGTTTTTTTGTTTGCTATGATTTACATGTTTCAAATCAGTCCGATATTAACCATATGTTTAGTATCAGTGACCCCTATCATTGCCTATCTAACAATAAGAATGACAAAAGAGGTTGGGCCTACCTTTCATGGAATTCGTGAAGCTTTTTCAAGATTAAACTCAGTTGTTCAAGAAAACATTAGTGGTAATCGTGTTGTAAAGGCTTTTGCAAGTGAGGAATATGAAATTGAAAAATTTATGAAAGAAAATGAAAATTATCGCGAAAAAAACTTAAATTCTTCGAGAATATGGCAAAAATATTTACCGATTTTAGATTCGTCAGCAGGGACATTGTCCGTCATTATGGTTTTTGTTGGAGGACTTTTAGTCATTTTAGACAAGATGACGATGGGAGATTTAGTTGTCTTTAATGGTCTGATTTGGGCCTTGAATAATCCGATGAGAATGGCAGGTTGGATGGTTAATGATATTCAACGATTTGTGGCCGCAGGTGATAAAGTTCGTCAGTTACTAGAAGTTCAAGCAGGTGTTAAGGAAGCGGAATGTCCCGTTGAAATAAGTAAAGTAAATGGGCATGTGACGTTTGAAGAGGTTAGTTTCCAATATGGAACTAAGAAAGTTTTAAATAATATTAGTTTTCATATTGAAGCTGGACAAACAGTTGGAATTATTGGACCAACAGGGTCAGGGAAGACAACACTTGTGAATTTGATTGCCAGATTCTATGATGCAACAAGTGGAAAAATATTAATCGATGGACTGGATATTAAAAAGTTACCGTTAATTGATTATCGAAATCAAATTGGAATGGCGATGCAAGATATCTTCCTTTTTTCAGATACGATTGAAGGGAATATTGCATTCGGAAATCCAGAGGCAAAAGAGGATCAAATTAAAAAAGTTTCCCAAATTGCTGAAGCTAATTTATTCATCGAAAAAATGCAAGAAGGATATGATACGATTGTTGGAGAACGAGGTGTCGGGCTTTCTGGGGGCCAAAAACAGAGGATTTCATTGGCAAGAGCTTTATTAAAAGAACCGACTATTTTAATTTTAGATGACACAAC
>JBOFCV010000340.1:0-6080 GCA_051646305.1 Turicibacter sp. | reverse complement strand
ATTACAAAAGATTCTTCTGGAAATGTAACAGGTGTTACGGCAACTAAAGAAGACGGTGGAATCTTAACGGTAAAAGCAGATGCAGTCATTATTGCAACAGGTGGATATGGTGCAGACACTGATCGTGTTGTAGAAAATTTACATTCAGACTTATTATATTCACTAGGAGTAGCTAACAAAGGTGAAGGAATCGATTTAGCGATTGAAGCAGGAGGAATGCCTTGGGATTCATCAACAGCATTGTTACATGCAGCTCAATTAGCAGGATCAGAAACAGCTTCAGCAGGATATTCTTCAAATAGCTTAACACAATTATTAATGTCACCTTTATTATGGGTCGATGCATCAGGAAGCCGCATTGGAAATGAAGATGCAATTTATGATACAGTCTTTTGGTCAAATATAGCTTATTCTGCAAATGGTCGATACTATATTGTTGTTGATGAAGCAACACTTGAAGATTACACGAATGGAACGAGTATTAAAATTTCAAATGCAGGTCCAGGTGCTAGTTTAGACTCAGCTGATTTTGTTGCATTAGCAGAAGAAGCTATTGCAGGTGGAACAGCTTTTAAAGGAAGTACACTTGAAGAATTAGCGACTCAAACAGGAATGCAAGTAGACGAGTTAGAAGAAACAATTACTCGCTACAACACGATGATTGAAAATGGAAAAGATACTGACTATGGAAAATCTGCTGATTCATTATTGTACAAAGTTGAATCAGGAAACTATTACGCTTTCGAAGCGCGTGCTGTTTATTTAGGAACAGTTGGTGGGGTGAAAGTAAATGAAAAATTAGAAGTAATTGATGTAGACTACAACGCTATTCCAGGTTTATACGTTGTTGGATCATCAGCCGGAGGCTATTATTCAAACGGAAGCTACCCTCCATATGAAGGTTTAGCTTTAGGATTTGCGTATAACTCAGGACGAATTGCTGGAGAAAATGCGGCAAAATACATCACTAAATAATAATAGAAACATCTTATCTGACAAGTCGCCGTGTTAGAAATAAATCGCTACAATCCCCAGATCGTTTTTATAATATAAGATTTAACGGCGATTTTTAAAATTAAGACTGAGTGTAAGATGTGAAATAAAATAAAGTACCCTCTCCTCGTAACATATCATATAATATATAGTTAATTTACGCTGCGGTAATTAACTTAAAAGGACTAATCTCATGTGTTGAGGTTAGTCCTTTTTCATATCAAAAATAGCGTGACAACTCATCGGGGTCATAGTTTTTAAAATGACCATAGTTTTCAACATGGTTATACTGTGGGTTTTGCGATTGAAAATAGACGATGACATATGAATAGTCAAGTTCAGGATTCGCTATAAAAAGATGACTATCACCATAACGGATTGTTTTTAATGCTAGAGGTAATTCCTGCACAAAAACATCATGGCGAATTTTAGTTACCTCAGGATTTATGCCATCCACCCAAACCGCCACATTAAAAATATAATGCTCATCATGCATAGTCCATTCCCCAAAAACTTCATCTCTCATAGCACTTATTTTCTCGGTTGCAAAATCAGACCCAACCGTTAAAAATAACTCAGCCGTTAGATCAGAATGCGTCAGCGTATAACGTCTTGGAATGATGACATTTGAATGTTCATATCCGTTGCGATAATTTATATAGACTTTATCCGAATTAAATTGGCTCACTAAAACACCTCCTAGTTATTCATTACAGTATAGAATATGAAAAAATAAAAAATACGGGACAAAGTCCATGTAGATATTACATGAAAAGTACCCTCAAACAAAGTTACAAAAGTGAAAGATTCCTGTCATCTAGTTAGATATCACAAATATAAAAATGGATATATAATAATCACATCAACAACAAACCTCAAGGGAGCTGATGAAATGAAAAAGTTAATCGAAATCGTAAAAGTAATCATGTTAGTAATCTTCGCCGGATACACAGAAGAGAAATTCGGATTAGCAGAGTAGATAAAAGATATCCACACATAAAAATTTGAGGAGCTGATGAAATGAAAAAATTAATCGAAATCGTAAAAGTAATCATGTTAGTAATCTTCGCCGGATATACAGAAGAGAAATTCGGATTAGTAGAGTAGATAAAAGATAGCTACACATAAAAATTTGAGGAGCGGATAATATGAAAAAGTTAATCGAAATCGTAAAAGTCATCACATTAGTAATCTTCGCCGGATACACAGAAGAAAAATTTGGATTAGTAGAGTAGATAAAAGAATAGGTAAGGTAATATAACATGATAGACAATAACTTAATAACATAAAAGGATGCAATCAACAAATCACTTGTTAACGGCATCCTTTTTGTTATGCATTTAATAGTCTCTCTAACTCAAACTCTAGGTTTCTAAAATATTGAAAGTTAATTGAAAAATCAAGATCACGCACATTTATATGAACATAAAATTTATTTTCTAAATATTGAATCATCACACTGAAACGCACTTTATCATGAATGGCATCAGGATGCACATCTGTTGAGTAAAAAATAAAGTGTTGCTCCATCTCATCAGGTAGAAGATGTTGCTTGACGGCTTTTACAATAGGTTCAAGATTAAGGTCAAAAACATTATCCAAAGCAAATTCAAACCAGGCCGTTCTTTTTATCACCAATTCAGTTAACGCTTCAATTCCGTTATGATCAGATGGCCATGTTTCATCAAAGAATTTTTTCATAAAAACCCTCCTGGATTCAGACATTCTATAAGTCTTAGCAACATTTATTAATAAAAAAGTTACCACAACATCTGAAGATAAAAATAGTATTTACCGATTCACTAACACTTATTTATAAAGATTACGATTGTTTCACATAAATACTTTGAATATGTTCCCCTAATTTAACTTCTCCTATCGTCACAGAGTCATCACTATTTTTAAGCAAATAAATAACTGGTGCAAAATCTGATCCATAAAGAACAGTTCCGTAATTTCCTTGTTCATCAGCACTCGAACCTGAATACCAATACGTATCAACCGATGTTTGGTACGTAATAGTATCACCCTCAATTGTTAAACAATTTTGCTCATTCATCGCGTCCACGTAAACGCCAGATAAACTTCCAATCACATTCGTGTAGTCCTCATTACGCGATTTAAAACTAAGAATTACAGCTTTTGCACGCAATAACTCGCCATCCATACATTCAACCAGCGCATAATCATCATTTAGCCACGTCACCTCAAATTCACCATTCATAAAAGGTTTATAGTCATTTCTCACTTTCAAAAGGCCAGATAACTTCATTAAATTACTATATTTAACCGCATATAGTGAGCTAAAATCAGGATTATCTTTCGTTTCTTTAATAACAAACGAGTGGATACCATTACTAAATCGCTCTTGAAACTCAATATTATCATAGCGTTGATAAAGATTCACCACATTCAAAATCATCAAGATCCCAATTACACTATAATAACAAAGACGTACTTTTTTATTTTTAAAAGAAATAAACAACGAAAGACCGAGTATCATCATCGTTAAAAAATTATACTGAAACTCATTAATTAAAAATAAATGCTTTTTAATAGCAATCAACTCATAAAATAAGCGTCCCCCAATAAATCCAAGCAAAATTAAAGTGAAAATAATTTTATAACGTTTCATGAAAAGCTCCTCTCTGGTAAGTAAAATCCGCGTCAATTTAATAGATAAAGCAACTAGTTATAATTAAACACCTTTCTTAGAAATAAAACCACAGTCTTAACCTTTAAATGTAGAAAAATAGGTGCTTTTTCTTGAGGAAAGATTCTGAAATAGAAAAGATATTACAGGCATGTAAAAGGAATCGATCTCTGTATACAAAAAATACAAAATGGTATAATCTAGTAATTGAGCGATTTGAACTAGGGGGGAAACTAGATGAAATTATATAATAAGAATTTCTTTTTATTATGGCAGGGGCAATTAGTCTCTGTATTTGGAGATGCAATTTATTCTATTGCTTTAGGATTTTGGGTGTTACAAGAAACTGGATCGACGGCTATTATGGGACTTATGATGGCGTTAGTTAATGTTCCAATTATTATATTAGGGCCAATGTCTGGTGTGATTGTAGACCGATCCGATCGAAAAAAACTGATAATTATCGGTGATGTTATCAGGGGGATTGGGATGTTACTGATCGCGGGGGCAGCCATCTTTGGTGTTTTAGAAGTATGGATGGTGATGTTAATGGGGATCGTATTAGGTATTTGTTCATCGTTTTTTAACCCATCTATCTCATCGGTGCTCCCAGATATTGTCCCAAAAGAGAATTTAGTAAAAGCTAATTCTTCTTATTCAATGGCAACAACAGGGGCGAGTATTATTGGTCAATCAATAGGTGGATTTATCTATGCGATGCTAGGTGCACCCATCATGTTTTTAGTAAATGGAATATCCTATCTATTCTCTGCATTTACTGAGTTATTCATCGATGTTCCAAAAGTGGAACGTAAAAATATTAATTTGACGTTTAAAGAAGATTTTCTAGAAGGACTTAAGTTTATTATAACGTTTGAAGGTTTAGTAAGAACCATTATTGTATCTGTCTTTATTAACTTTTTATTTGGAATGATACGTGTTTTAATTATTCCGTGGTTTTTATCAAATCCGGATTTAGGAATGGCTAAGTATGGGATATTAGGTGGTTTTCAAAGTATCGGAATTATTCTAGGAACTGTCGTCTTATCGTTTATTACGATAGAAACAAAGCATAAATACTTTGCTTACCTGTTCTCAATTATTATATTCATTTCAGGAGTTTGCTTAGCTGCAACATTTAATCATTTCGTCTTTATATTATTATTTTTTGTCATTGCCTATTGTTTTCAATTTATCTTCAACACATTGGCAAGGTCAGCCATTATGTTGATGACGCCACAAGATAAGCGTGGAAAAGTCATGGCAACCATTGTAACACTTGCGATGCTCTTTTCACCTCTTGGAAATTTATTAGGTGGAGTTTTAGGTGAATTTATAGAACCACGATTTGTGATCATCCTAAATTCAATTCTTGCCCTAGTTGTTATTTGTCTAGTCGTCATTCATCCAAAGGTAAAAGAATTCATAAATTATAATCCGTTGGTGGAAGGCGATAAAGTAGCGTAAGTAATAATAAACTTAATCCACAGTTACTTTCATTACACTAAGTGTAAAAAAAGTGCCTACTTGTACATAATAAGATGTGTATTAAAATGTTAATATGAATAAAATTTAGAATATCATTGGAAGGGGATTTATATGAATTATAGAGTTTTAGGGAAAACAGGATTTAAGATTAGTGAAATTTCATTAGGAACTTGGCAACTGGGGTCTAAATGGGGAGAAAAATTTAGTGAACAAGTGGCATTAGATACATTAGAGGCTGCTTATGCACAAGGCATTAATTTCTTTGATACAGCGGACATCTATCAAGGTGGATTAAGTGAGCAAGCGATTGGAAAATTTATCAAATCAAAAAAAGATAAGATATATGTTGTCACAAAGTGTGGACGAAAATTAAATCCTCATATTGCAAAAGGGTATAACGAGGAAAATATCACTGAATTTGTTGAATCGTCTCTTAAAAATATGGATGTTGATCAATTAGATTTAGTTTTATTACATTGTCCACCAACCGAAGTATATTCAAATAAAGAAGTTTTCAATGCTTTAGATGAACTAAAAGCTTGCGGTAAAATTAAGCACTATGGTGTCAGTGTTGAAACAGTTGAGGAAGCAATCAAAGCATTAGAGTTTGATATTAGCGCTGTTGAAATCATTTTTAATATGTTTAGATTAAAACCAAGTGAATCATTCTTTAAATTAGCGCAAGAAAAAAACGTAGGAATTATTGTTCGTGTGCCATTGGCAAGTGGATTATTAACAGGAACTTATACAGAGTCTACTACATTTGGTTCAGATGATCACCGAAGTTACAATCGTAATGGTGAAGCTTTTGATAAAGGTGAAACTTTCTCAGGTGTTGATTATCTAACGGGCGTTAAAGCTGCAAATGTACTTAAAGAAAAATTGAAAACAGATGCGTTAGCGTTAAGTGCTTTAAAATATATTTTGATGTATGATGAAGTATCAA
>JBOFCV010000339.1:0-3666 GCA_051646305.1 Turicibacter sp. | reverse complement strand
TTAGAGGAGTGCTGCCTTGTAATGTTCGAGGCTGATCTCCTTTTGATTACCTGTAACTTAGAAAGTAACATTGTTAATCTCGTTGATGACTCTCTAATTCCTGTAATAGAAACGATTATATCTTTGCGAAATATTCAGCGCGGTCTGAATGGCTATAAAAAACCACATCTTTCTGTTACAAAAGAAATATGGGAGAAAGCGTTCAATGGAAGCGCTTCTTTACTAGATTGCGTTGAAAAAGAGGGCGACTTGTATGTATTAAATGACAATGAAAATAATATTAACCGCTTAGTTAGTACATTTTTGTGGCAAAAGGTTCTAGCAAGTTCCAGTAGCCCTAAAGACGCGTTCGAGAAATGGCTGCGCATCATGCGCCTTACATGTGAGACTGCTTTCCCTGTTCTTCAATGTGCGATCTCAGATGTAGAGTTCAAGGCATACACGGACGAATTGCAAAAACATTTATTGGAGATACCTTCCCCTAAAGATTTAATGCGTTCTCTATTAAATAGATCATATTTTTCAGATACTGTTCGAAGCCACACTAAAATAATGGAGATCAATTCTAGCAGCTCTGAAAAATATGTAAGTCAGCCTAGGAGAGATGTTGTTACAAAAAGCTCTCTACCATCATCTAATGCTCATCAATACCAGATAAATAAAAATGAGTTTTCTCAGAAAAGAAATTATTCTGAGTCAAGACCTTATGGCGAGAGGATTGGTGGATTTTACAAGTGGTTGATTAATGATCTCTTGGAGGAAAGTATTGTCATTAATAATAATTCACTTATTTATCCTCGTTCGCTTATAGATCTTATTAGGTTTTCGTTGACACATCCTTTGCTTAAACACTTATTTATCAGTGAGCTGTTTCAATATTGCTTATCGCCTAAATGCTTCTGCTTTCTCCTATCTATAAAGGAGACATGTAACCTCGCAATATTTTTGCTTTCTGAATTTTATCATGAAATATCAATCAAGATTAAAAATATAGATATTACTGAGGCATTAGCTGTACTTATTTCAAAAAAATACGTAGAGATAAACGAAGTTAACAATGATTGCGATGATGGCTTTCTTCATATCATTCTTGTATTAACTGATAAGTTAAACCTATACCGAGCTGATTTTAAACACTCTTGTCACTACACGCTGTGTGATAATTTTTTAAAACATCAACACCCTAAAAAAATACTGTCAATGATTGATACTATTGAACGTGTGGATTTAAGTGCGCATTATTATGCTAATTCATCGGTGTTTAACTTGCGCAATGACAAGTATTTTTTGTTATGGTGGGCATATGATTTCATTGAAAAAAATGCACTTGATACTACACAGCAGTACATAACTAAATTAGTTTCTCTCATTACCAATGAGCTAGAGAAAGACCTAGCATTAAACCTTGAAGGAAAAAAAACAAATCTGAATGCTTCACCCCTTATCAGACAGTTCCCTTGGTATAAGTTAGTTTTTGACGATAACATTGAACGGCTACTGTCGATTTCTAAAAGGCATAAAGCAGATTGGTCGGCTGCTTTGTTATTTGTAAATAAATATCCGTGTAACGCCAAAGGAGCTATAAGATGTTACCTCCAAATACTGATGGAGATTGCAAATCATGAATCTTGTCAGGGTTTAATGAAATTAAATAAAAGAATCATGTCGATTGCTGATCATCTAGGCTTTGCCTCTGAAGAAAGAGATGGGGTGTTTCAAACTTTTGTTCCAGATGATCATGATCTATGGTCTGACTTCTGTGTTTACATAAACAAAGTCGATCACTCAGACTTTGAAAACTTTCTTGACTCAAATGAAGTTACACTAACCAACTCACAGCTTTTCCAATTAATGGAGGCTTGTATTCATCCTGCAAAAAAAGAATTTCTAAAATTAAAAATTGCCACGCTCGCATTAGATAATATTGAAAAAAGCTCATTGAATGACTTAGAAATAACATTTCTATCCGCGTACCAATCTTCTGAGTTTGGCCTTGCTCTGACCGTTCTTAATAAAGTTGATAATCAACTGAATGAACTCCAATTTGAAGGGCCGTTCCATCGCCACTTAGTTGAAAAACTCCAATTGATAAAATGCTATCGGTATAAATTGAATGTTACATTGTTAGCTGTTAATCAAGATGAATACGATACTGATTTCCAGTCAAAAATTAACAATATCCCCATTCCATTTTCAGATGAAGAAAGAAAATATCGCATGGAATGTGAGTATTTTAGGCGCTATTATCTAGCATATTATCTTATCAACCATGATACCAATAAGAGCATCCGTATTTTAGACGGATTGATCAAAGAGACTAATAACCCAGAATATATTTTAATGTTGTTACATGCTCATCTTGCTAACCATCATGAAGTTTCAAATATAACGCCGATTCGGAATACCTTGTCAAAAGTAGAGCGCTCGGCAAAAACAAAGTGGTCTGTCATTTCGAAATACCCGTTGTCGTGGGTTGCAGGAATACTGAATGCTTATTTAACGATTGATGATGTTAGTAAAATGGTATCAGTATGGAGCTTATTAAGCTCCGCTCAGAAAATCATCCCTCAGTTACTTGAGCCTTATTGTGAATTACTACTTAGACATAATTTGGTGAAAGAGGCTGATATTGCATTTTCAGCTTACATGAGATTCTTAGGTAAAGAAGAAATATTGCCTGAAAAATTGGTGGAAATTGCTAAAGATATAATTAATGCTTTTGCTGGAGAGCATCCTGTTACAGAGTACATCGACCGCATTGCAGAGAATAATCAAAGAAGCCCTGAGCAACTAGCAAATAGCTTTAAGATTATTAATGGTAGTGATCTGGAAACATATGTAAAAATAGTAAGTGGTAGCACTGTTGAAGAGTATTTGGTTGAATCCGTCACTGCTGTTTCTAAAGAATTACTTAGTAGAAATAAGAATATTTACATACCTATCAGAGATAATACATCATCAACTGGATACTCTAATAAGCCGCTAAACGAAGATCGAATTAATCAATGGTTTTGTAGTCTTTTTAATATGAGGGAAAGAAACTCTCCACTTCATATTATGGACCAAACCCAAATTGGTAGTTCATCTTCAGGTAGAAGCTATGGAGAGCTTGATGGTGTTATAGTAGATAGCAGGCAAAATAAACGCATCGCGTTATTTGAAGCATTTCGTCTTCTTGTGTGGAGTACGACCCCTATCGATGAGCACATGGATAAATTGGCAGGGTACGATCAAGAGGTGTTTGATATTATATTTGTCATAGTATATGTATTCGATAAAGATTTTTCGACTATATTGAATAAATATAAGACTCATATAAAAAGTCGAGAGCACAGAGGTTTTACCAAAGAAAATGGTTATTCTCTTGAAACTGTAAATGGTGAAGATTCAGATACCTTTTGGATGGGGAAAGAAAAACGACAACGTGGTAATGCTAATGTTTCCATTTATCATTTTGTTATTAATTTTCACTGTGAAACACATGATTAACTATAAACCGGATTAATGAAATTAAATTTTTTCATACATTTTTGCTTGTAAGTATGATTACGTCGTTTTCTTTGTTAAATTCAGACTTAGTAGTAGCCCAGTGGCCTTATTGGCCACCAAGCAGACTAGAGGTAAATTCAGACTTAGTAGTAGCCCAGTGACCTTATCGGCTACTTA
>JBOFCV010000185.1:0-3955 GCA_051646305.1 Turicibacter sp. | reverse complement strand
TTATCTAAAGCCTCAATCAAAATATTCTGTGGCTTGCAAAACATAGACGGGGTGATAAAAAGCTTTCGTATATAATACATAACCTATATAATAAGTCCTTGTTAAACCGTTTTAGGCTGTAACATACTAATATAAACTGTTATAGCATCCAATGAAAAATGCCGACTAAGTGTCCCTTACTTACACTTACTCGGCATTTTTTCATCGTACTAGCCATTTAAATCACAAAAAAATTGATACTCTTTCAGGCTAAATCTGGAATTTTATTAGTTAACCGTAATCCAAATTTTAGAGAGCTACTTCCGTTTACTATCCAAACTAGCCTTTTGCACTGCATCTGCAGCTAGCTTTCCGGTCAGAATCGCGATTGGAAGACCTGATGGGCTAAATGTCCACTGTCCCGCCTGAAAAATATCCGGTAATTCGGTATAAACCGATCGAGTCACTTTAGTCATTTTACTTTGCGCAGGAATCATTTTATTGGTAAACGCCCACCCCGTCACGGCGCCTTCACTATTACCCGTTAAATTGTTTATGGTTAAGGGCGTGGAAACAAATCCGTCTATAACATTTGCCTTTATCCCCGGAAAAAGAGACGCATTTAAATACTTAATGATCCACTCTTTACTCATCATTTTAAATTCCTCATACCAACCTGTTTCAAAAATTTGCAAAACAATTGAATAATCCATCACAGTGCTAATAATTAAACCGGTCTTTCCTGGAGGCGCCAAGCTACTATCTCGCATCACAGGAATTGCTATTTCATACGTTGTAAATCGATAATAATTTTCAACCCAACTAAGGATTTCTTCTTTATTCATCGAATCAATGTGAACCTGATTTAAACTTAAATCCCTGAGTCCCTTTTTGAATGGCGTGTAAAAAATGTGTTCACTACAAACCGTTTCAAAATAACTTTTATCTAGATCCACAGTCAGATACAACGTAATAATTGAGTCTCCACCTTTTTTATCAGCCATTATTTCTTTCTTTTGAAGCACCTTCTGTTTCACTTTTTTATCTATTAAATCCTTTATTTCTATACTTTCATATAACCGCTTAGTGTCTGAGGCCCAAATTAATTTCTCATAATTGTATGTATCACCCTGAGTCGTTGTCACCTTTTTTAGTTGAGGATTAACGTCACATATTTCTTGCCCCGTTTTAATCTCGCCTTGATGATTTAAAATAAATGACTCCAAATGGTGAGCCAATTCTCCTGTTCCCCCTTTAGGATATTGATAATCCAAATACAAGCTAAAATAACTCAATGCAAAAAAAGTGGGTGTTTTTTCAAAAAAATGTTGGGCAATCATATCAATGAGCGATTCATTTGATGTAAACTGACGTAAATAGTCATACACTGGTTCATTGAGTTTATCAATTTTATTAATCGTAAACATATATTTTATCATCCAAGGAAGAATGGTTTTAACTAAATATTCTTTATCTTCTTTTAAATCTAAAAAGAGGGGATTATCAATGCCATACAACACATCCATATAGATCATTATTTTTTCAATTTCATTTATTATCTTTTCGATCTCCTCAGTGTTTTTAGGGAATTTGTGACTTAACAACGTCTTGTAATCATTTAAACTCTCTTTTGATTCCACTTTGATGATCTCATCTTCTATGCCAATAGACACCGTATTTTTCAAAAATTCCATCTTTATTCCTAGTTGTCTAAGCATTGGCGCCACAATTCCTGAATTTTCAATGGCTCGTATTCCACCATCAAATGTAAATCCTTTATACTCAAATGAATTAACAAGTCCGCCTACCTTTTTTTCTTTCTCACATAATAACACCTTTAATCCAGCTTGACTAAGATAAGCTGCAGATGTTAATCCTGCTATTCCACCACCCACGACGACAACATCATAGTACATATCATTCCCCCTCTCTGATTTAAGCTCTGTTCTTTTTATTGGTTGATAAAACCAGTATTTTAGTTTAGGATCTTGCTACATTGCTTTTTTGTGATAACCCATCTGTTTTTGTAACTTTTTCATCACACACGCGACCTATTCTAAAACACGCCACAAATAAATACTCTTTTCATCCTCTTTCTCGCGGTATATTTTATCAACCTTTTTAACGAACAAAATCCTTATTCATTACAATTTAATCCGGTTAATTCCATACTCATATCCCATATTCGCTGACCTAATTCACGATTCATGGCATGTTTAGCTGGCTTTTCATCTATTGTCAAATTAAAGAACCGTCCACTTACCCCACTCATTTCAGGATCAGCTGCTAAATAATAAATAGCTTCCCCCGATATTTTTGAATCTTTTAAAAAGTGAGACGTCACATGACGTGAAAACCATTTATATAACGCCCCATTATTTTGACCAATGTTAGACTTAACTTCACCTGGATGCATCGCATTAATGGTTACATTTGAATCTTTTAAACGATCAGCTAACTCCCACACAGTTAACAGTTGCGCTGTTTTAGAAGCACCATACCCTCTAAGTCCCGTATAATAACGTCTTTGCCAATTAATATCATCAGGATTTAGGCCATTAAAGCGGTGCCCTTCAGAATTAACCTGAATAATTCTAGCAGTCCCACTCTCTTTGAGACGGTCCATAAGCAGTTGCGTAAATAAAAAAGACGCCAAATGATTCACGCAAAACACCATTTCTAATCCCTGTGAATTTAGCTGCCGTGTCGTTGAATGAATTCCCGCACTATTAATTAAAACATCAATTTTTGAATAATGATTTAAGATTTCATCCGCTGCTTGACGCACCTCATCAAGGTCACTAAAATCAGCTCGAACAATATCGATTGGAACGTGATAAGTTGCAATTACCTCATCCTTTATTTTCTGAGCTTTCAAAACATTTCGGCATACCATTACGATATGCGCGCCTCCTTTTGCTAGTTGTTTTAACGCTTCTAACCCAACCCCAGACGTTGCGCCGGTAATCACACAAAGTTTTCCTTCCATTGAACTATCACTTGATTTTTGCGATGCTTTTCCATTCGTTATAAAAATCAATTCATCCGGTAATTTAAATGCCATAATCACAGCTCCTATCCAAAAAATCGATGCATAAATTTTCTGTACATCTTGCAAAAACCTGGAATTTCATTAAAAATATCGCCCCAAAGATCATAATAATCTCGTTGTTCAATAATTCGCCCATCCGGGTGTAACGTTAATTTTGTACACCCATATATCGGAGAATCCGGTGACTTTCTAAATGACATCGTCATTTTCCAATCCATCATAATCACATTAGCATCTTGCGCCACATGCGTAATATCCATCCTTAGACTCTTACAACGGCTTGTTAATCGATCACACATGCCTTTAAAATTTTCTTTCCCCACAAGTTTTTGAATAGAATCCTGAAAAATAATATCCTCATGATAATAAGGAAAAATATGCGACCAATCAGGTAACCCTTCCGTGTTATACGTTTTTGACCACAAGTCACGAATCGTTTCAGTTGTTAAATCGATACGTTTCTTATCATCTGTATCTTCTAAATATTCCATTTGACACATGCTAATTCACCTCTTTTTATAATCATCTATTTCACATTAAATGTCTATACCGACTAGAATTAGCTTCCTAAATTCAACGGTATTTAAATCTTATCTCCAGCATCCTTTATAGCTACTATATTCATGAGTTTAAAGATTATGCTTCCCATCCGCCCCTATTACTCGCTAGTTTTTTAAAACGCTAGCAATTCTTTCTATTGATTCGAATCCGATGAAAATAAAAAAATCCCCTCAACTTTTTAGTTTGAGGGAATACTTATCCTAATATTAAAAACTTCACTCTATCCATTTGTTAAAATACAAAATAAATAAACAAAGATGCCATAAAAATAACGATAAATCCGCCAATCATCATGCTTAATCCCTTAGAATACCCTCTAGGTGAAACATGCCCCATTTCATCTAAATTTTTGATAATCGGATA
>JBOFCV010000163.1:0-2602 GCA_051646305.1 Turicibacter sp. | reverse complement strand
GCCGTTGCTGTGATTGTAGCTGATGCTGTGATTTTTAAGGGAACCTGTGTTATTTGCCCTCTTTCATCTTCAATGTTAATCGTGATTTTAGAAGATCCTACTTCTGATACTGAAAAATTGAGCTTCGTTTGACCACTGCTGATTTTAGTCTTCAGCCCAGGCTGAAGCTCTGCACCATTAATGCTTAAAATAGAAGACGCATCTGCTACGGTATAGGATAAATCAAATTTTCCGGAATAGTCGTTTTCGAATACGTTGAGTATGATTTCCCCGGAGGATTCACCCACACCAATGTTAATGTTGTTTTTATTTATTGTCGCTTCAATAGGGTTTGCGGAGGCGATAACTGTGCAATTAATAATTTTTTCACTTCCATTGCTATCTGTTATTGTCAGTGAAAAAGTGGAGCTTCCGATTTCTGTAGGAGTGAAAGCTAATGTATGCGTGCCGGCTGCAAATATTTGCTCATTTCCACCGTCAAAGACTCCAGTGCCTGAGATTAGATTGTATCTGATAGTAAAAGTGCCTTGATAATTATCTTCAGCAATTGACAGGTTTATCTTCGCTTTCTCTCCTACCTTTACGGTCTGACTGGGCTTGTCAACTGACGCTGTTATATTGTTCTTTTCAAATTTAGCAAGGAGTGATCTGTTTTTATTTACGGTAAATCTGTAAGGGTTATCAGAAGATACCTTTTGAGAAACTTCAATCCATTCAACAAAGTGAAAGCCGTTTTTTGCGACTGCCGAAAGAGTACATAGGTTTCCACTTATAAATGTACCACCACCTGAAACCATTCCGCCCTCAGTGGCCGTTGTGGTTATAGTGTAACTATTAACTATTGTACTAACGGTTATGATATGTTCTTTCTTTTGTCCTTTACTATCTGAGATTTCTATTTTAAAAGATGACTCTCCTTGCTGAGCAGGAGTGAATACAATAGAGTGCTCTCCTTTTTCAATAGTAGTTGATAATCCACTTCCAAGAGGCTGGTCTTTGACTTTAAATATACCAGAGCCTGAGAGTAATGTATACTTAAGGGAGAAAAGACCTATATAATTTTCTTCACTAATTGTGAGAGATATATTAGCATCTGAGCCTAGCTGACAAGTAATGTCTTTTTGATTAATAGACGTAGTCAGCTCTCCGCCTAGTTCAGTTGCAGAAATTATTATAGTATCCTTGGTGCTTTTACCATAATTATTAGTAATCGAAAACTCAATTTTTGTTATGCCGGCAGTGGGCGTTTTAAATGATAGTATATTATCTCCTTTCTTTAGTTTTTTAATAGATCCGGAAGAGGTTTCCTCAGAATTGATTTTCAATATCCCAGAACCGGAAAGAAACCGATATGATGTAGATATTTCATTTAAAGAGTGAGCTTCCGGCTCAGTTATATTCAATAAGAAGGATATTTCTTTAGATACTTGTGTCGCATGTGTTTTTTCTGAAAAGGTTGCAGAAAAATTAGGAGCAGTAGTTTCAAATGATTGCTCTATTTTTTGGCTATGTCCATATTTATCTGTGAGCGTAAAGGCTATTTTGTTACTTCCAACAGAAGCCGTCTTTATTCCCAGATTGTTTGCTCCAATTTTAAGCTTGCCGGTCGTGAATGGTTTATCATTTAAATATATCTCACTTTGACCTTCGATGTTTTCAAATGATGCAGACAGGTCTGTAATCCCACTTGATGAATTATCTAATAGAGTAAAGAGGAATGGGTAGATTTTGTCAACGACCAATTGCTTTGGTATATTTAACTCATAATCAAAAATCAGCTTTACTACATTAATCGTTAGTGTAGCACTCTGTGTATACTTTGAGTTTGCCGAAGTGAAGGTAAGTTTATGTACACCCTCATTTGTGGGTGTATAAGAAAATGATTGCTCATCATCACATGAAAAAGAGTCCCCAGGATAAAGGATTTCCTGACCTATTGTTACAAAACCACTTCCTCCCTCAACAGAGAAGGAAGTCTTAATCTCAGAATCAATCAATTTATCTCGCGATATTTTTATTTTACCTTCAACCGGTTTCAGAATAGACGTTTCTGATGTTGAAGAAGTTACAGATTTGGTAAACGAATAACTACCTATTGATTCTTTGTCACTACATGATGCTACTAATATTAGTGACATCATGAATAATAATTTGAAAACTGTCTTCATATTAATGTTGTTGACTATTTAGTTTATGATTTACTCCACCTATCATTACTTCAATGGCTCCATAATTATTAATACCTTCGCTAAATACCATCCAAGCTTCAACTCCGGATAATCTGCCATTTGGATAATCTGAATAGTGTTGTACATATTTCGCCACTTGTGTCGTTCCTTTTTTCAATATCATAGATCTATTTTCATATAACTCAGTTTCTAGTATATCAACATTGTTATAATAGCCTTCTCTAAGTGTTTTAAATCTAATAGTAATATCTTCATGGACAGGTCTATCGGATGTTATCCAATACTCTAGAGAATGAAATATTCCATTACCTACTTCCAATGATGGATCATCATCTATTGTTACCAATTTATAATGAAATGTTATACCTATCTCTTCTGGGACAAATCTAGCCTGTAAGGTGCGATCAGATTCT
>JBOFCV010000114.1:0-2810 GCA_051646305.1 Turicibacter sp. | reverse complement strand
TATATTCGCTTGATTTTTTTCTGTGAAAGCCATTGATCTAGCAAACTATGAGCAAGGTAATGTTTAGCAAAAATAATGCCCCCACTCGTATCGGTATCGAGTCGATGAATATAGCGCACACGATGGTTAAGGCCTTGTTGCTTGTAGTAATGTGCGACCCCGTTTACGAGTGTGCCACGACCATCTTTTGAATCAGGATGAACCATGATTCCTTGTGGTTTGTTTAAGATTAAGAGGTGTTCGTCTTCGTATACGATGTCTAATTTCATTTTATCGGGAATGAAGTCAATTGCCTCGTCTTGATGAACGGGAATCAGAAGCATGTCGTATGGTTGTAATTTTGTTTCAAAGTTGGCGATTTCACCATTTAACAAAACGGTTTTTGACATCATGAGGTCATGGATATTTTTTTTTGAAAGGTAGTATGATTGTAAAAACGTACGAATCGATTGTCCCGCTACGGTTTCGTCTATTTCAAATATTAAATCTAAGTTGTTTTGATAAACCAACACGTGACCATCCTCCTAATCTTTTGTTGTTTGTCGTTTTGCTAAGATCGTATTTAGTAATTCATGAGCCACTTGATCTTTACTCATGCAAGCCAGTGGACGTTCTTCATTTTCTGTTATGAGGGTTAAGATATTTGTATCGCCTTTAAATCCTGCGCCTTCTACTTTTAGATTGTTCGCTGCTATCATATCGATTTTCTTTTTATGAAGTTTTAAACGTGAATTTTCGATGAGGTTTTCTGTTTCCATTGAGAAGCCACAAAGGAATTGATCTTTGCTGCGATGTTGTCCTAGATACGCTAAGATATCATCTGTGCGTGTAAGTTCAATTGAGAGTTCATCCTCTTTTTTCTTCATTTTCTGATCGCTTACACTTTTAGAGGTATAATCTGCAACGGCTGCTGCTTTGATGATAATATCTTGATGAGTTGCGTCTTCTTTAACTGCCTCAAACATTTCTTTTGCTGATACCACCGATTTAACTGTGACAAATGGTGGTGGCGTTATGTTTGTTTGTCCACTGACTAATGTTACATTGGCCCCACGTAACATCGCTGCTTTGGCAATGGCATATCCCATTTTTCCTGAAGAATGATTGGTGATATAACGAACGGGATCAATGGCTTCTTGTGTTGGGCCTGCTGTAACCATGACGTTTACCCCTTGTAAATCCTTTTTGAAGGCTAATTCTTTTTCGATAAACTCATAAAGCACCGATGGCTCGACCATTTTTCCTGATCCTGTATCGCCACACGCTAAATATCCAACCGTTGGTTCTACTATTTCAAATCCGTAATGTGCTAATTTCTTAATATTATCTTGCACAATTGGATTTTCAAACATCGCGGTATTCATGGCCGGCGATAGAATTTTTTTACATGTACAGGCTAATATCGTTGTGCTTAACATATCATCAGCAATTCCATTTGCCATTTTTCCAATACAGTTTGCTGATGCCGGAGCAACAACTACTAAATCAGCACGTTTTGCTAATGAAATATGCTTAACTTCTCTTGGGAAATTCCGATCAAATGTATCAGTTAAACATTTATTTCCTGTTAAGGTTTCAAATGTGATCGGCGTAATAAAATGAGTTGCATTTTCCGTCATAATCACATGAACATCGCAATGTTGCTTTTTCAACATACTCGCAAGTGTTGCAATTTTATAAGCTGCAATTCCACCTGACACCCCTAAAATGACAGTTTTACCTGTAAACATAACATCACCTTTTTCGTCTAAAATTATTACCCCTATTATATCATAAAAAATAAATTAGATGAGTATTGGGAAATGAAATATCTTGTGGTGTGTTGGGGACTGGTTTTTACTGAGAGGGTGACTAGATTAAGAATGTTAGACTATGACTATTAATTTTTATCGTTCTATTTTTGGAAATCTCTTATTACATAAATACTCACATATTTTGATTGGATCTATATGTCTTAATATTCAATAAAGTTGAATGTATCTGATTCAAATCATTTTCGGATAATTCATCAAAGTTATCTAATTTTACTTTTATATCTTCGATAATTTGCTGATGATACGTCGTTTTATTTGATTTAGGAGAAAGAAAAAACGTTGAAATAGTTCCTGTTAACATTCCTAAGAAACCAATTCCGGTTAGCATTAAAATAGAAGCGATAATTCTTCCCATTCCTGTCTCAGGTGATATATCACCATACCCAACGGTAGTCGTTGTGACAAGCGACCACCATATTGCGTCACTAAAAGTCATATCTTCTACATAATAAATTAATCCTGATCCAAGGAAAATTAATATAATAACAGCGATTAATACAATATGAAAATTATTAGTTGTTATAAACTTATTTAATTTCTTCGTAAATGTTGAAAGGAAAACAGTTGCTTTAACTATCTTCAATAATTTCAATACTTTTGCAACTTTCAAAATACGAAACATCCTAAATAATGAATTGAATGGTAGAATTGTAATTAAATCTAATTTATTATGAGTTATGAAGTGTCGCTTATTTTCACTTCTAATCAAACGTATTGAATAATCTAAAACAAAGACAATCCATACCAAAAGATCTATTACATTTAACAATTGATTAATATTTGGGTCCAGATTCATTGTTAGTTGAATCATTGCTATTATTACCACCACAATAGCTAACCCCATCATTATTATTTCATATAAAATTTCTCTCACAACCAACCTCCTAATTAATTCCATTTTTTCATCATAGCATTTAATCAATCTTAAATTCAATAATTAATACCCAAAAACCTTTTATCTATATTTGATATTCACAGGATGTTCGTCCACCAAAT
>JBOFCV010000040.1:0-3528 GCA_051646305.1 Turicibacter sp. | reverse complement strand
GATTATCATATGGGATCACCTTATCTGCTAAATAAACGTATTCATCGTTATATAATGCAAATTCAATTCGATGAAACCCTTCCCAAATTAAGTGAAATGGAACCGTATCTACTAATTCATTAATATGATTATACATTTTTCTCATAAAATCCCCCCATTTAGTTGCTACCACTGTACTGTCGCATTTATCTAACTTGAATACTATAACTATTAATCCATTAATCAAGATTTAATTTGGTAATTACCTTAAACTAATTCTACCATAAATTTCCACATTGTTTTTAAAATTAAGTGTATCTTCCTAAATATTTTTCTATTTATATCAAAAAAACACTAACCTTTACGACAGCGATGCTGATAAAGTTTAGTGTTTTAATTTATTTAGGACGTGTTTATGAAATCTGTGTATCGCGCATTTCAATTTCAGTTCCTTCTGGGGCTTTGATTTTAAATAAACTTTCGCCCATGACTTCGTAAACAATTTGACCATTTTTAAGTTTGAAATCTTGATAGCCTAAATTTTTAATTCGCTCATATTCTTCTTGCACATTATCAACCATAAATGCCAGATGAACAGGCCCACAATTTTTAGAACTCCATTTATTGAATTGATCACCAGCTTTAGGAGTTTGAAGTTCAATCATAAAATCACCTAGTTTCATCCAAGTATTAAATGCTCTACCGTGAAAATTAGGTGTTTCGCTAACTAGTTCAAATCCTAATATTCTGATATAAAAATCTAATGATCGGTCATATTTTTCTGTTTGAATACATACGTGATGAACCATTTTTATACTCATCTGTCATTCTCCTTAAATTTAAAATAATTTATATGCGCCTTCCACATTTCGGTTATTAATTTGTATATTTACTTATCTTTAGATATATTTTTCCATTCTGATATCAGCATGCCATTTTCCATTATAAAAAACAAAATCTTTCTTTTCTCCGATTTTAGTATATCCCATCAACTCATAGAATTTAAATGCTTTTTGATTATAACTAAATACACCTAATTCAATTCGTCTTCGATTTAATTCTTTACTTTTAACTTCTAAAAACGCCATCGCAACTTTTCCAATCCCTTTGGCACGATACTCTTTTTCACCCACACAAATACTAATCCAAGCTGCTTTTTCATCTTTATAAAGCATAAAGAATTCAGTATCTAAACTAACATAACCGATATTTTTATTATCATCTAAAATCATATACAAGTACTTATCGGATGATTTTATAAAGTTATTATATAACTCATCCGCATTGACATCTTCTAATTGACTTGCACAAAAGTTCGGTCTTAGTTGATACTTTATCTCATCATCATTGTCCCACTTTGCAATTAATTCAAAATCTTTAAAATCATCTTCAGTCACTTCTTTGAATTCTATGTTCATGATTAGTTTCCTCTTTGTTTGTTCATTCATACTTATTGAACGCTTTCTCTTTCATATTGTAAAGTTCTAAAATCATTTTTTTGTTTTTCTACTAACTTGTAATCAACGTAAACCTCATACTTTTTAAACTTTCAATTGATAAAATGGGTTCCAATTCTTAATTTAAATGGGATAAGGACCTGCGTCCTTATCCCAAGCGTTTATTTTATTAACTCATCAAATTCAGCAATTGGCATCGGTTTTGCATAGTGATATCCTTGTGCGAAATCACATCCGAGTTCTCTTAACATATCTGCTTGTATTTGAGTTTCAATTCCCTCAGTGACAACACGCATACCTAATTGTCTAGCAAGTTTAATAATACTCTCAATAATAACAATTCCTCGCTCACTATCTTCTGTTCGATTTAAGAAATTTCTATCGATTTTTAAAATATTTACTTCCACATCTTTTAACATATTTAGTGAAGAATAGCCACTTCCAAAATCATCAATCGAAACACTAAATCCAATTTCTCTTAATTCTTTCACTGTTTCAATAATCTTTTCAATATCATTTTGGAAAATCGTCTCAGTTATTTCCAATTCAATTAACCGAGGTGGGATGCCATACTTTTTAACAATCGCATAAACTTTATCCACATAATCACTCGTATCAATTAAAAGTCTTGATTGATTAACCGAAATAGTCACGGGGTTAAGACCTTGATCTAGATAATGTCTTTGAAGTTTACACACTTCTTCTAACACAAACAAATCAATTTTCATGACAAATCCATTTTGTTCAAATATTGGAATGAACTGATTAGGTGGGATTAATTGACCTGATGATTTTTTCCAACGCACTAAGGCTTCTGCACCCATCATTTTATTTGTATTTAAATCGTATTTAGGCTGTAAGTAAACAATGAATTCCTTATCTTCTAATGCTTTATCCATATTATCTTCAATATTTTTCTTGATAATGGCTTTCTCACGTATCGTATCATCATACATAATCATGTCATTACAGCTAGTATTCTTTGCAATTTTATGCGCCATACTTGTTTTTTCAATTATTTTGACAATATCAACTTCATTCGAATCGATTTTATAGATACCTGTTCTAAACTTCACACTATATGTCATTCCACGAACGTTCTGAAGTTTATCAAAGTAATTTTTAAAAGCTTTATCTCGGCGTTCTAAATCTTCTTCCTTAGTGTAGCTCGTTATGATAAAGAACTCATCACCATGATTTCTCGCAAATAAATCTCCCTTATCGATAACTATACGAATGGCTTCGTTCATACTTTTTAAAACCTCATCGCCTTCTATAAATCCATATAAATCGTTAATTAATGTGAAATCTTCAACGTCTATATGAACACAGACTAGCTGTTTATCTTTATTATCTTTTATTACACGGTTTCCAAGTAATTTAAATTTATTAAAATTACTCCAACCTGTGACAGGATCTACAAAGGCAATTCTTTTTAATTCTTTTAAATAATTGGTATTCATTTTAATCATCGAGAAGAAATAAATAATAAACATCCCTGTTATCAAGCCTAAAAATAGATGAGTACCTTGAAGGATGTCGTTACTTTGTTTAGTTAACTCTACTTTCGGTACAATTGAAAAAATATACCAATCATTAAATCCAATGGGTTCAAAATGAACATGTAATTCTTCATCATTAATTAGACTATCAAAATGACCATTTATTCCAACTGAACTCTCATCTTTTAGTTTTTCATAGTTATGAGCTGTTTTTTTGAATAAGGTTAAAATGTTATGGTATTTTTCTGTAATTCCTATATCTGTTGTCGCAATGATTTCACCCTTTGTATTAACAGCAAAGGCATATCCCTTATTTTGAAACGACATACCAAAAATCTCATTAAATTGATTTGTACTCTTTGCCCCAACGAGTACTTTAACAACTTCTCCATCCATATAAATCGGTGTGGATATCATGATTTTCTTATTATTATCATAAAGACTTTGATTTATCTCGCCCATAATTGTATGGCCATTTAAAGATTCTAAAAAATAATCTCTATTGGAAATATCTATTTCTGTTTTATTTTTCAATATTCCTTTACCGTTTACATCGACAACAAATAGCTCTTCGTAATTTTCTTTATCTC
>JBOFCV010000329.1:0-8774 GCA_051646305.1 Turicibacter sp. | reverse complement strand
GATTTGGAGCAAAGGTGTAGGAACGCAAGCTACAAAAAAATTTACCAATGAAGAATTTAATAAATTTAATATAGAAAAAATCGGGGCGTTTACATATTATCATCATGATGCATCCATCCGTTTATTAGAAAAGTCTGGCTTCATAAAGGTAGAGACATTTATGGAAGGGAGAATTGAATCAAGTTATTTTGAATTGTGGAAATAAGTGTCGTTTAATCAAACTCACGCAACTAAGCAAGAACAGAAAAAAGGTGTCTAGTTTTTTTGATAATATTAAATTGACTCCGTTTTATCTTTAGATATGTTTGATTATTTTACTCAGCTAAATGAAATGGTAAATAAAAAAATGAGGGTAATCCATTGGATTTCCCTCATTTTTTTATTTTGTAACGTTAATCACTTTTCCGATTTTAGTTAAGATATAATCTAAAGATTCAGGATCATTAACTAAATCATACTCATTAATATTTAAACGTAAGATTGGAGCTGCTGTGAAGTTTTCAATCCATTCTTCATAGCGAGCGTGAAGTTTATGCCAATAATTCACATCCGTCTCAATTTCCATCGCGCGACCACGTTCATTAATTCGAGCGATAATGGCATCGATATCTCCTTCAACATAAATAATTAAATCAGGATGAGGGAAATAAGGTGTCATCACCATCGCTTCGAAAAGTGATGTGTACGTATCGTAATCATCAGGACTCATTGTTCCATTATCATAATTCATTTTAGCAAATATAGCCGTATCTTCATAAACAGATCGGTCTTGAACAAATCCACCACCATATTGGAAAATACGTTTTTGTTGTTTAAAACGTTCGGCTAAGAAATACATTTGTAAATGGAATGACCAACGCTCAAAATCATGATAGTATTTTTCAAGATAAGGATTTCCATCCACTTTTTCAAAGGCTGTTTTAAAATTTAAGGCTTTAGCTAATTCAATCGTTAAGGTTGATTTTCCAACACCTACTGTACCGGCAATAGCGATAACAGCATCACGTGGAATACCGTATTTAATGCAATTCTCGTAGTTCATAGGTTAGACACCCTTTCTAATAATAGTATCGATGTGTGAGATGATGTCATGTAATTGTTCTGGATGTTTAATAAAATCAACTTCATCACCATTAATTTCGATGATTGGAAGGTTTTGATGTTTAACGCGTAAATACTTTGTACAGTCGTGATAAGAATGAATTAACGTTTGTAAATATTCCGGATCAATATTCTGTTCAAAGTGACGGTTACGCATTTTAATGCGCTTAGTTATCGTTTCAAGACTCGCATTTAACACAATAATCACATTAGGTTGCGGTAAATCTTCTTCTAGGATATGATAAATCTTTTCATACTTCTCATATTGAGTCGCATTAAGCGTCATTCTACTGAATATTAAATTTTTAAATAAATGATAGTCAGCGACAATAGACTGATTATGAGCTAAAAAGTTTGAATGAATATCAGTCAGTTGCTTGTATCGATTTGTTAGGAAAAACATTTCTGTTTGGAATGCCCACGCATCGATATCATCATAAAATTTATCTAAAAAGGGATTTTCATAGACAATTTCTTTTAGCAAATCAAATTGGTAGTGATTTGATAGAATAGTGGCAAGTGATGTTTTTCCAACACCAATTGGCCCTTCAACTGCAATAAAAAAAGGTTGTTTATTTTGCATGTGTATTCACCTCAGTTGCTAATTCCAAAAGCTTTTAGGTTACTTAGAAATAAGGAATAGGATACTCAGCCCAGATAGTGAGAATTCACTATCTTATCGAACTGAATATCCTAAACGATTTAATGCATCTAAAATGTACTTTGGAGATCCGATACTTTCATTGTAACGCACGGTTACTAACTTCATAGAAACACTTACTTCAATTTTCTCTACACCTTCAATATGATCATTAAAGTAGTTTTCAATTTTTTTAACGTCTTCTTCTGTACTTAAATTCTCAATGCTTAACATAAACGTTTTAGCCATCATCCACACCTCAGGAATTCTTTAAGATTAAACTTGATAACATGTCTATTTTATCATAAAATAAGTTGAATTAGAAATAGAAAGTGTTGTAAGAGATATCCAGGATATAAAAAAAGTATATGCTCCAACACATGATATAATGGAATGAATCAACTGCAGATAAGTTATGAAATAGAGATAAGTTATTGGATATTTTATATAAATTTATCAGATTGATTAAGATGATAGGATAACTTAGTATCATCATTATTTAAATTTTTAATCACCTATTTAATAGGTAGAACCGATTTCTCTTTGTATAAAAAAGGGATTAAAATCAAAAAAGTTACAACAAAGAAAGAGTGAAGCTAGGATGGATCATACATCTTTTATGAAAGAAGCAATAATTGAAGCCCAAAAAGCGAAAGATATAGAAGAAGTACCAATTGGTGCAGTCATTGTAAGAGGCGAAGAAATTATTGCGCGTGCTTATAATTTACGAGAAACGATTCAGTTATCCAATGCACATGCCGAAATGATTGCGATTCAAAAGGCAAATGAAGTGGTTGGGTCTTGGCGATTAGAAGAGTGTACGTTGTATGTCACATTAGAACCATGTCCAATGTGTGCAGGTGCCATTGTTCAATCGCGTATTCCGCGTGTTGTGTATGGTGCAAGTGATCCTAAAGGCGGATGCTGTGGAACAATTTATAATTTATTAGATGAACCCCGATTTAATCATCAGTGTGAAGTTATAGCAGGCGTTTTAGAAGACGAATGCGGTCAATTATTGTCGGACTTTTTTAGATCATTAAGAGCAAAAAAAAAGGTTAAGAAGGTTGACAATTAGTCGACCTCTTGTTATACTAAAAAGGTATCAAAGCGAAACTCTCTTTCGGTACTCTTATTCAATAGGACGTTGTGAACCAGGTCAGGTCAGGAATGAAGCAGCCTTAAGCAATTAGTTCTATGTGGGTAAGAGTACCAAAGGAGAGTTTTTTTTATTAATTATAAAATTAATTATCTGTATTGACTTCTTAAGTCATCGAGTTCGTGATATATGCCTTTCTCCACATAGTCCCTTTTCAAACTAGCGAATTTCGCTACTGAAAAAAAGTTGTTCTTGTCGATAAGACTTACTTTATTCTCTGAAAAAAGTTAACAAAAACTTTACATAAGGTTACTTTTTTGAAATTTGTAACTATGATAAAATGAAAAGAGCTAAACACTTTTTATAAGGAGGGTTTGTACATGGGCAAAAAGACAATTTTAATTATCGAAGATGAAGTATCTATTCAAAGAATCTTACAATACGAACTCATGCATGCTGGATTTGCAGTCGAAGTTGCAGGTGATGGTGAAAAAGGATTAGCGATGGCATGTGATAAGGAATACGATGTTATTCTATTAGACATTATGTTGCCTAAATTAGATGGATTTGAAGTGTGTAAAGAATTAAGAGTAAAAAGAGTCCCAACCTATGTCGTTATGTTATCAGCCCGTGATGATGAATTTGATCGTGTCAAAGGATTAGATGTTGGGGCAGATGATTACATGACCAAACCGTTTTCTTCACGCGAAGTTATATCCAAAGTTAAAGCGATTATCCGTCGTAAAGATGTATTAGCAAATGATACGTTCGATGCTAGTTTAATATATGGTGATTTAAAATTGGATTGTAATAAGTATGAAGTAAAGTTTCTTGATGAAATTGTTGAATTTACGTTAAAAGAATTCGAGTTGCTAGAATGTTTGATTAAACACAAGGGACAAGTTTTATCGCGAGATGTATTACTTGATCGTTTATGGGGATATGAATACGATGGAGATACACGAATTGTTGATGTTCATATTTTCAAAATCAGAGAAAAACTTAAGTTAATGGGGATACAGATAAAAACAGTAAGAGGAGTTGGGTATATGTTAGAAGCCCTTCCGTTACATGATTAGTCCAAAACATGAATTGTTTGGTGTTTATCTTGTTTGTTTTATTTTATTAACGATTAGCTTGTATTCCCGCCAAAATTTTTTAATTACATTTTTATTTCTATTTATTATGTTAATCATAGTAGGTATCGAACATTATCGTAAACTAAAATATATAGAAAAGCTAAGTGAATATGAAGAAGCAGCCCGCAGTTATCATCAGGATCAACAGATAAATTTAGTTGCTCCTCTTATTATCGATCAGGAACAAATACTCGGGATTCATTTTAATAAACTGATGCGTACAATTGAGCAACAAGAAAATAATAATAAGCGAAATAGGCAGATTATTAAGATTATTACTAATAATATTGAGGCCCCGATTGTTATTTTAAATATTGAAGGTGAAATTGAGTACGCCAATAATCGATTTAAAGAGTGGGCTGAATTATCGGTTTTAAAGAAAATGTCATTTAATAAGATCAATCATGATGATTTAAAAGATATTTTACAAGATGCTTTAATTTGTGAAACGACACGAAAGAATCAACTCCGCATTAATCAAAAGGATTATATTTCATTTGCCAATCCTATTTTTGACCAAGCGCAAGAATTTACTGGAACTATTATTATGTTCCATGATATTACGGATATTAAGAAGTATGAAACACTTCAAAAAGAATTTTTCGCCAATGCTTCCCACGAATTAAAAACGCCGATTAGTGCGATTAAGGGATGCACGGAGATTTTATTAAATGGAGCAAAAGAGAATACGGAGATTTTAGATGAATTTTTAAGTATTATTGAAGTTGAAAATAGTCGGATGGAGCAGTTAGTGAAGGACTTATTGTTAATCAACCGTTTTGAGTTTGATCAAATTGCTATGAAGCAGTCGGCGTTTAAGTTAAATCAATTATTGGTAGAATGCGTCTTGCAATCGTTGAATTTTGCTAATATTAAAGACCAAAAAATTATGGTTTTAGCGGATACTGATTACGAAATACGTGGAGATTATGTTCAATTAAAGCATTGTTTTTCTAATTTATTAGCCAATGCGATTCACTATTCGCCAGAGTCAACAGTTATTAAGATGATTGTTACTCGTAAACACGGGTATTATCAAATTGAAGTTAAGGATCAAGGGATTGGAATTCCAGGTGTGGATTTACCGCATATTTTTGAACGTTTTTATCGAGTAGATAAGGCAAGATCTCGTAATACAGGGGGAACTGGTCTTGGTTTATCGATTGTGCAATCGATTGTGGAAGCCCATAAGGGAACCATTCAAGTGGATAGCCAATTAAATGTAGGAACGACCTTTAAAATTTGTCTTCCAAGTTAGTCACATGATAAGTGAATAAAAAATAGGGACACTTTAAACAAAATGAAAAGATGTCTGGTTAAAGGGAGTAAATTCTAATTTAGAGTTTATTCCCTTTTTGTATAAAAGAGCGAACTTATCACAATCTAAATAAGAATTAACTTGGTTTTATAGAGATGGCGACTAAAACTAAAAGTACTTATCGGGTTTTATTTAAGACAAAGACTTGTAAAAGAGACATTTTTTAAAAAATAAAACGTACTAAGAATCGTGTTAACAAAATCTTAACGGAATTTTAACCTTAAATTAACAAAAGTCGTTTTGATTTAAACTATAATCTAGTTATAAGAAAAACAGGAAAGAAAAAAATGGAGGAATAAATAAGATGAAAAAATTATTATCTTTAGTTGCAGCAATGAGTTTAGTCGTAACGATGGCAGCTTGTGGGTCAACAACTGACAAGGTTGAAGAAACACCAGCAGAAACACCAACAGAAACACCGGCAGAAACACCAACAGCAAGTTTAGGGAAAATTGATGTTGTAAGTCGTGAAGAGGGATCAGGAACACGTGGGGCGTTTGAAGAATTAATCGGATTTAATGTAGCAGATAAAGAGGGGGTTGTAGCAGACCCAATGGCATCAGATATTACAATCAAAGATGGTAACGGAGTTGTTGCGACTTATGTTGCTGAAAATGAAGCTTCAATTGGTTATGTATCATTTGTAACATTACATGAAAAAGGTGATGTATTAAAAGGATTAACAGTTGAAGGGGTTGAGCCAACGGCTGAAAATGTATTAGCTGGTAAATACGGAGTATCTCGTCCATTCGCAATGGTTTATATGGAAGAAAATATGACTGAAGTTGAAAAAGCCTTTATTGCATTCTTAGCTTCTAAAGATGGATTAGAAATTTTAGAATCAACTGGAACGATCGTTGATTTATCTACAGCGGAAGACTTTGATGTCGCAGCTTATAAAGATTTATCAGGAAACATGACATTAGGTGGATCAACATCTACTGAAAAAGCTATTAAAGCAGCAGCAGATGAATTTAGTGCAATCTTCCCTAAAGTAACTTATACTTATGATGGAACAGGTTCAGGAACTGGAATCAAAAATGCACAAGATGGAACATATACATTGGGATTTGCTTCTCGTGAAGTTAAAGATTCTGAAAAAGAAACTGGATTAACAGATGTAACATTATGTATGGATGGAATTGCATTAGTTGTAAATCCAACAAACACGGTATCAGATATCACATTACAAGAAGTTAAAGATATCTACACAGGTGTGACAACAGATTGGTCAAACTTAAAATAGTAAGATTTACATAAAAAAAGACTTTCATGGAAACCTATTTCTATGAAAGTCTTTTTTCTTTAGGTATCAGATATAATTGTTAAGGTTTTGTTAATTTTTCGAATAAAAAAAGATTGCATGTTAAAATAATCTTGTAAAAATGAAGCGCAATAAAAAAAGAAATATAGATAAAATGAGGTGTTTTTGTGAGGGAAAAAGAAATGAGTGTTAATCGCAAACGCGTATTTTTAGAACACTTTTTTCATATGGTGTTTTTAATCTCTGCACTTTTTGCGGTCATGAGTGTTGTATTAATCATTGTTTTTATTTTTGGAAAAGGGTTGGCACCATTTTTCCCGAATAACGAATATGGAACTTATAGTTTTATTGACTTTATTACGGGGTTACAATGGAAACCGAAAATTTCGGACTATGGCATTGGGTATATGATTGTCAGTTCAATTATGGCAACTTTAGGAGCAATTGTGATCGGCGTTCCGATTGCCTTATTAACAGCTGTCTTTATTGCAGAAGTTGCACCCAAACCATTAGCAAATATTGTTCGCCCCGCGATTGAGTTACTAGCGGCAATTCCATCTGTTTTATATGGGGTATTTGGATTTGCGGTGATTACGCCTTTTGTAAAATCAATTTCACCCAATCCAAGTGGAGATTCATTATTGGCGGTTATTATCGTTTTAACGATTATGATTTTACCAACGATTGTTGCGGTTGTTGAAACAGCTATTCGTGCGGTTCCATCTTCTTATAAGGAAGGATCGCTTGCTTTAGGTGCATCGAAAATGCAGACGATTTTCAAAGTTGTGTTACCAGCAGCTAAGTCAGGTATTTTAACAGGTGTTATTTTAGGGGTAGGACGTGCCATTGGGGAGACGATGGCTGTTATCTTAGTAGCGGGAAATCCAGAGTCAGGCATTCCACAAACAATATTTGACCGAGTTCGATTATTAACAACAAATATTGCACTCGAGCAAGGATATGCAGCAGAATTACATGAACAAATGTTATTCTCAACAGCAGTCGTTTTATTCTTATTCATTATGATTATAAATTTAGTTCTTTCACGTATACAATCAAAGGCAGGTGATCGCTAGTGGTTAGTCGCAAAATTAAAGATACACTTTTAAACTCACTCATATGGTTATCAGCGGCCTTCTCAGTTGGAATATTAGTCTACATCGTATATTTTATCTTTTCAAACGGGATCTCCCTTATTAGTTGGGATTTCTTAACAAATGATTATGAATCACAAACACAATATGTAAATGTGGCAAGCGATAAAGTTTATCAAACACCAAGTTCATTACCAGAGGGAGCAGCCTTTTCAGAAAATTTAGGGATTGCAATCGCTCCAGTTGATGGAGGATTTGAATTTGTATATATCGATGCTGATTCACCGGTTAAACATGCTTTAAATAATGCAGACGAGGTCTTTCCAATTAAAAATGGCTATGCACTTTCTCAAGTGAGTAGTGATGTAGATAATATCAAAGTTAAACCAGAGACAACCGTTTCAGAAGTTGTTTCGGCTATGGATAATAGCAACGAAATGATGTTAAAAGTTGTGTCTCCTGGTGGCGGTATTTATCCAATGATCGTATCTACCTTAATGCTGATTGCAGTTGCTTTATTATTTGCAGCACCAATCGGTATTTTAGCGGCTATTTATATGGTTGAATACGCAAAGCCTGGGAAACTAGTTAGATTGATTCGTTTTGCAACCGAAGTTTTATCTGGAATCCCATCAGTTGTTTATGGATTATTTGGGATGTTAATCTTTGTTAATGGGATGAAACTAGGAATGTCTATCTTATCAGGTGGATTAACATTAATGATTTTATTGTTACCGACGATGATGCGCACAACAGAGGAAGCACTTAAATCAGTTCCTATGAGTTATCGTGAAGCCTCATACGGTCTTGGAGCAAATAAAATTCAAACGTTATATAAAATTATTTTGCCAAGTGCTATTCCTGGTATATTAGTCGGGGTTATCTTATCAATTGGACGTACTATTGGAGAGTCAGCAGCCTTACTGTTTACTATAGGAACATTTGCAAAAGTTCCACTTAATCCAAGTACAGGAACCCTGTCATTATTTGAAACAGGAACTTCATTAACGGTACGTGCTTATGTTGAAGTAAAAGAATCAGGAAATATTGAGATGGCAGCTGCTATTGGAATTGTTATCTTAGTTATCGTCTTTATTTTAAATATGATTTCACGTTTAA
>JBOFCV010000539.1:0-3453 GCA_051646305.1 Turicibacter sp. | reverse complement strand
CATTATGACAAAATATATCGATACTGTTATTTCAAAGTCAAGGATCAAACACTAGCCGAAGATTTGACACAGGAAACTTTTTTACGATATTTTAGCCAAACCTCTTATTTGAATCAAGGAAAACAATTAGCCTATCTGTATACCATCGCAAAAAATCTATGTCTAAATGAATATGCAAGATACAAGGTTTTACCATTAAATGAAGAAGTAGAATTCATTCCAACAGAATTAATTGATTTAGAAACAGGCATTACGGTGAGACAGGCTGTGCAAACTTTACCACAGGATTTACAGGAAATTGTGTTGTTACGATATTCTAATGAACTCAATATGAGTGAGATTGCAGCGATTACTGATATATCTCGATTTGCTGTTTACCGTAAATTAAAGACGGCGATAAAGCAATTGAAACAGCTATTAAGAGAGGAGGATTTTTCTTGAGAAAATTAAAAAATGAGTTAAAACAAGCTTTTGAACCACCAACCCCAAAACAAAAAAATGAATTTTTAAAGACACTAGATTATCCCAAAATGAGCGAGTGGGGATTCTTAAGAACTCAAGCCGGCTATATTAGAAAAAGAGTATGGATTTGTTTTGTTATGCTATTTTTATTTGCCTTGGTGGGAACGATTTTTTATCCACATGCCATTTTTATTGTGACGTTGATCTCGTCGATTAGCCCATTTCTTGCACTCATCACAGTCACCGAACTTTCAAGAAGCGTTTCTTTCAATATGGCTGAACTTGAAATGAGTTGTAAATATCCGTTAGTGCACGTTGTCTTGGCGCGGATGCTAATCCTTGGAAGCTTGAATATTTTATTTTTTTGCGTGTTTTTATTTACGATTATCGGAAAAACAGACTACGGTTTAGTTCAGTTAACCATCTATTTACTGGCACCGTATGTACTGACTTGTACCGGATCCTTGTTAGTCATCAATCAATTACAAACAAAGGAACTTTCTTATGTTTGTGGAGGAATTGCAGGACTTGTTAGCATGGTTCAGATTATATTACAAAATAAAATAATCGATGTTTATTTGCAACAACACACGGTGTTTTGGAGTGTGATTTTCTTAGTTGTTGTTGGAATGTTAATCAGAGAAATTAGAATTTTTATTAATAGAATGGGGGATTTACAATGGAGCTTCAGATTGACCGATTAACCAAACACTATCAAAATAAAATCGCAGTCGACCGGATTTCACTGACATTTCACACAGGGGTTTATGGTCTGCTCGGAGGGAATGGTGCAGGTAAAACCACTCTTATGCGTTTATTGTGTGGCGTAACAAAACCAACTAGTGGAGAAATTACGTTTAATGGTTTTGATGTAAGAGAGGAAGAATATCGCAATGCTTTAGGATATCTTCCACAAGACTTTGGGTATTACCCAGAATTTAATGCCATGGAATTTTTAGTTTATATGTCAAGTTTAAAGGGTATTCCTAAAGTTTTGGCTAAAGAACGAGCAAAAGAACTTTTGGAGATTGTTTCTTTATCTGATGTAGGAAGGAAGAAGATAAAAACATTCTCTGGTGGGATGAAACAGCGACTAGGAATTGCGCAAGCGATGCTTAACAATCCCAAAATTTTAATTTTAGATGAACCAACCGCCGGGCTTGATCCAAAAGAGCGCATTCGTTTTAGAAATTTAATTTCTAGGTTAGGAAAAGATAGAATTGTTTTACTATCCACACACATTGTTTCAGATATTGAACATATTGCAACGACTATCCTCATGATGAAGAATGGGCAACTCATCCACAATGGAAGTCTTGAAGATATCATTGAAGTAATAGACGGAAAAGTATTTGAGTGTTCTGTGGATAGCATAACTGCCGATGAGTTAATGGCAAAATATCCGGTTATCAATGTGAGAGAGGAAAAAGAAACAACCTTTTTGCGTCTTGTCGCATCAGAAATGCCATGTAAAAATGCTACCTCGGTCAAAGCTACCTTAGAAGATTTATATTTATATTATTTCAATGAGGGAGTGAATGTAAATGACTAATTTTTCGCAAATGGTAGGTTTGGAATATCGTAAGATGTTAGGCAAAAAAAGTACAGTGATAACATTAGTGGTAGCCATTTTATTTACGGTTATCAGTTGTGTAGGCCCCTTAATGGGAAATTATTATGTGGATGGAGAAGTCTTTGAAAGTAATTATGAAGGGATGAAAAAAGACAGGGATTATGCACGGGAGTTATCTGGACGGGAGATAAATGGGGAATTACTTTTAGAAGCGGTCGAAAGTTATTCCAATATTTCAACGACAAATTATATGATTGATGATCAAGCTGAGTATGAAACCTTTGGGCGTCCGTATAGTGAAGTACGAAATTTAATTAGAAGGGTATTAGGTGTTGAAGATATTGATAAATTCCAAGCTCTTACTCGACAAGAATTAAAGGAGTTTTATCCACTACAAGAAGCGAAAGCCCAAGCTCAAATTGAATCATCAAGTATGAGTTTAAAAGCAAAAGAAGCGGCAATTGAGTTGAATCAACAAATAAAAAGGCCCTTTGTTTTTTCATATACAGATGGCTATACACGGTTTTCTTCGCAACTGTATCTTGTTGGAGTCGTGGGGTGTTTTATAACTGCTATTTGCCTGTCACCCTTATTTTCAGGTGAATATACGTTAAAAATGGATAGTCTCATTCTTTCATCAAAATATGGAAAAAACAAAATTATTTATGCGAAGCTATTTACGGGATTATCTTTTTCTATTATCTTCACGGTTGGACTTTCATTAATATCTTATATTATATGTATGGGGATTTGGGGGCCTGATGGATACGATGCGCCTATCCAACTTCTTTTAACTTCATCTAATCGACCCTTTACAATGGGACAAATGGTGTGGTTACAATGTATTCTAATTTTGGGTGGTAATGTCTTATCGGCAGCTATAGCAATGCTACTTTCAGCTAGATTAAAATCACCGTTTATGGCCATTGTTATCATGAGTGTCATAACTGTGTTACCGACATTTATCAATGTTTCGCAAACAAACTTAATGTTATATTATTTATGGCAATTGATCCCGACTAACATGTTTTCTGCAACGCACGTCACAGGCTTTTTATCTCTTGATTTGTTTGGATTAATTATAGCTCCTTACAGGTTCTTACCTGTTTTTGCTATCATTACAAGTATAGTACTCTTACCATTTATTTATCGTGGATTTAAGAATCATCAAGTTTAAGTCAGAGTAACATCTAATGTTTAAAAACTAGTGTATTCAATATTCTTTTTGGTAATAAGTAAAATAAAAATAATATTAAAGTTATCTTTTTGTATTGGGTAAAGCATGAGCATAGGTTGTTTAAGTAACTAGTATATGAATGAATCCAATAGAGAAATCAAAGGAAAAAGAAGCACTCAGGAAGTCATAAAAAAAGTTAATTTAATTCTTATAATTTGTTTTAAAATGATAAAAACTCATA
>JBOFCV010000535.1:0-4741 GCA_051646305.1 Turicibacter sp. | reverse complement strand
TATTATGACTTAACATTTAAATCATTTGATGGCGCGAAAATTTATGCGAAATATATTCGTCCTAATCATGAGCGTAAAGTGCCAACTGTGATTCAATTCCACGACTATAAGGAGAGTAGTAAAAGCTGGTTTCATCTCACGCGTTTTATTGGGATTGATTATGGTGTGGTGGCGATGGATTGTCGGGGACAAGGCGGTAAAAGTGAGGATATTGGAAATAGTTTGGGTTCCACGGTTTGTGGTCATTTAATTAAGGGGATTGACGGGACTGTAGATGATCTTTATTATCGTAAAGTTTACCTTGATGCTTATTTGTTATCAAAAATTGTGGCGATGTTAGATCATACGGATTCAACGAATGTGATGACGTTTGGAATTGGACAAGGTGGGGCGTTAGCACTTGTTGTGGCGGCACTGAATCCAAATATTAAGAAATGTAGTGCAAAAGATCCGTTTTTGGCTGATTTTTATCGGGTCTGGGAAATGGATTTAGATCAGGAGTTTTATGAAGGGATTCGCTATTATTTTAAATGGTTTGATCCGATGCATGAGCGCGAAATGGAATTTTTTAATAAGCTTAGTTATGTGGATGTGGTTCATTTTGCACCGATGCTGACACAAGAGGTATTATTGGCGACGAGTTTATTAAATCGTATTTGCCCACCGTCTACTCAATTTGCTGTTTACAATCATATTAATAGTCAAAAAAATCAGGTTTTGTTTGCGAAGCATGGACACGAGTTAAATAATGCGTTTGAATTTGAAAATCTAAAGTTTATGGGGAGTTTAGAAAATGATTAAACTAGGGATTGTTGGAATTGGAGAAATTGCAACGAGTTATATTAAATTGATTGCCAATCAGGAGATTTTTCAGGTTGAACTCGTGGCATTATGTAGTCGAAACCTTGACAATATGAAACATGTGGTGGATGAGATGAAACTTGTTGGGGTTCAATTATTTCAAGATTATGACTTAATGTTGCAAAGTGGTTGTATTGAGGCAGTTTTAATTTGTACCCCACATGTAAAACATCCTGAAATGGCAAGAAAGGCACTAGAATATGATATTCACACGCTGATAGAAAAACCGGTGGGAGTTTATCCAGATGAAATAGAAGCACTAAGACAAGTGGCAGAAAGAAAGCCGCATTTAAAATGTGGAGTTTTGTATAACAGAAGATGTAGTAAAGCTTATCGAAAAGTTAAAGAAATTATAGATCACGGTGGCATAGGTTCGCTAAAACGAGTGAATTGGATGATCACTAATCTGTATCGAACAGATGCTTATTTTAAAAGCAGCGCTTGGCGTGGAACGTATAAAGGAGAAGGTGGCGGTCTTTTAATGACGCAAGCGTCTCACCAGTTAGATTTATTACAGTGGTTATGTGGGATGCCACACACCATTAATGGATTTTGTTATAACGGAATCAATCGTGAGATAGAGGTTGAAAATGATGTGACGTTATTAATGGAATTTGAAAATGATGCAACCGGTCAATTTATCGCGTCATCGGTTGAGTTTCCTGGGACTAACCGATTAGAGCTCATAGGTGATAAGGGACAACTTATTTTGACAAATGATGAACACCTGATTTATCACAAGTTACAGATGAGCGAGTCAGCGTTTAACCAAAGAAATGGCGAGTTATTTGGACAAATTCCTTATAAAACAGAAACATTTGATTTTGGAGTGGAGGATAATAAAATTCAACATGCGGCACTTATTAATCAATTTATAGAAGCGATTATACAAGACCAGGAGGTTATTTGTCCGTTGAGTCAAGCGATACATTCATTGACTTTAATTCAAGCGTGTTATTTATCGAGTTGGAGTAGACAAGCAGTGAATTTACCTTTAGATACTGACCTATTTATGAAGCGATTAAAGGAAAAAATGTAGGATGAGTTGACTTTATTTTTATTCTTTATGATAATAAGTAAAACGGTATTATTAGGGAGGATGCGTGAACGATATCCTCTAATACTGCGAGTTAATAGATATAAAATGAGAGGGTGTAAGAAATGGATAAGCAAAAATTTTACGATGAAATCAAGGGGCAACTTATTGTGTCGTGTCAAGCACTAGAAGGGGAGCCTTTATACGATGAACACCATTCACTTATGCCTTATATGGCACGTGCAGCAAAGCAAGGTGGGGCTTGCGCGATTCGAACAAATGGCGTGCGTGATGTGGCGTTAATTAAAGAAGAAACAAATTTACCGGTCATCGGATTACTAAAAAAGAAATATGATGGATTTGAACAACATATTACCGTGACGATGGATGAAATTGATCTGCTTGTAAAAGCAAACGCTGATGTGATTGCTCTTGATTGCACGCTCCGTCCACGCGTCGATGGACGGACGGTAAAAGAATATATCCAAGCGATCAAAGAAAAATATCCCAAGCTTTTATTAATGGCTGATATATCAACTATTGAAGAAGGAATTGCCGCTTATGAGAGTGGCGTTGATTTAGTCGGGACAACGTTAAGCGGTTATACCCCATACACACCACAGCTTGATCATCCAGATTATGACTTAGTCGAAGCGTTAGTAAAAAAATTACCGATTCCAGTTATTGCCGAAGGGCGCATTCATCAGCCAGAACAAGCAGCTAAAATGTTACAACTTGGGGCACATGCCGTTGTTGTCGGTGGAGCCATTACTCGCCCGCTTGAAATTACCACACGCTTCATGAAGGCCATGCACGTGGAGGGATAAACATGAACTATTTAGGAATTGATATTGGAGGAACCGCCGTTAAATTAGGAATTGTCACAGATAAAGGCGATGTTTTACATACCCATAGCAAAGATGTCGCATTTGATGATTACGAGACTCCCATGATTGAAACGGTTCTTGTTGCAGTCGATGAACTCATAGATAAGTATCACATTCAACTGAGTGAACTAGGTGGGATTGGCGTATCCGCAACCGGTCAAATTGATTATCGAGAAGGTGTCGTTATTGGCGTTGGCGGTAACATTAAAAACTGGTTAGGAACAGCAATTAAAGATAGATTAGAGGAAAAATATAAACTGAAAACAACCGTTGTCAATGATGCAAATTGTATGATTTTAGGCGAGGCATGGGTAGGTGCTGCCGCAGACTATGATCATGTCATCGGAATAACAATTGGAACCGGTGTGGGAGGAGGCATCCTAATTGACCATAACATCTTACATGGAAAACTTGGAATTGCTGCCGAGTTAGGTCACTTTTCAATTGCCCATGAAGGCGCTTTGTGTACGTGTGGCAATGTGGGGTGTTATGAGCAATATGCCTCCATGACAGCCTTAGTTAAAACAGTTAAATCAAAACAACAAGAACTGGGGATAAAGGGTGATATCAATGGAAAAGTCATCTTTGAAACAGTTAAAAACGGACACACAGAATTACAGGTAATCGTGGATCGTTGGATAACAGACGTGGGAACTGGATTAGTAAGTTTAACACATTTATTTAATCCTGAACTCATCGTTATTGGCGGTGGTGTTAGTAAACAAGACGATTTATTTATTAAACCGGTATCAGATTTTGTACACACCCATGTGATGAAAAAGTTTGGGGAAGGCTTACGTGTTGTTGCAGCAAGTCTTGGAAACGATGCAGGATTGGTGGGAGCCGTCTATTATCATCTCAATCAAAAATAAAAAAATCCGCTGTCTATCTTGGATGAAACCAAGGGGATGGCGGTTTTTTTGTATAGATCATAAAAAAAATCCACCGCAAATGAGGTGGATGGTTGCCAAAGTGGCGATAAAAGGCAATCCACAATGATCGATGTTGTGGTTAAGCCATATAAGGTTTGCTGATAACTAGGTGTTAGTATGATATTAAGTTCATCTTTTTATTACGTAAGAAACACCCAAAGTCCGGGATAAATAGACTAAAAATAGAGAAGATTAACCAGTTTAAATTTAAGATAATGGTTCACCCAAGTCTCAAAAAGGATAACGTCTCGGGTGACGGTTAATCATCTCATTTAGAAGTCGTATCGTTTCTGTCATGAGTAAAAGAACACGAAGTATAAGCATGAAATTTTTGGAAAGGAGTTGTGAAGATATAATGAATGTAAATATAAGTTAGATATATGAATGGAATGATAAGGTGTAAATAAGTGATACCACACAGTTTAAGTGGATGACGATGCGATTTATAGGAATGATGGGATGAGATAAGGATAAACTATAGGTATCTAAAATAAGTAGAGATATCATTTGCTTGATAAGTCACAGATGTTGGATGGTTGTATGAATTTATAGATAGATGTTTGATGAGCGTTCCGGTGAAAATGTAAGCAACGAGGGGAAACTCCTCATTTTGGGATGACACCTTCATTTGATGGCGGGTGTTTAATATAAAGAGTGACCTATACGATGATGTGAAATCGTCTATCTCATTTACACAGATCGCGCATGAATTGCTTATAATCAACGATGCTTCGCTCATTATAATATATGATTTAGACCGTATAAGTGATGGACGATATCCTATATGTTCTTATTTTTTATAAAAGTGCCAGAACACCCATTACTTTAGTTGTGGGATGAATGGCACATTTGTTAATCTTAATCACTAGTTTAAATCCTCCTAAAGTTTTAATATTTACCATAAATATGAACAAATGTTTTGGAGTAAACTATAACAGACTAAATTTTAAAATTTTCTAGTGTCTTTAGAAAATATAAACGAGTCGCAATCTACCAAGTTAATAAGTAACGTGAGGTGATTCCCC
>JBOFCV010000525.1:0-1606 GCA_051646305.1 Turicibacter sp. | reverse complement strand
TCACAAGACAGTGATAGTGGTGTGGTAATAGTTTTATTCAATGAGGGAGATTATCCAACAGTCTCCCATGCATTTAAATTTTTACCAAAAGAATTGAAAGAACGTATTCGGCTAGCTAATATTGAAACTACATCCATCTATGAATTGGCTAGGGCATCCTGTCTTATTGTTGTAAGACAAAAGTCTCTGTATGATAATTGGGTCAAAATTGCGAAGTCATTAGGTATTAAAGTAATTTATTATGTAGATGATAATTTTCTAATATTAGATTCAGTGGTCAATCCTGCAGACTATGTGGTGTTGAAAGAGCTCAAAAAGTTAGAAACATACGGCGATTTTGATGAAATATGGTGTAGCACTGATGAGTTAGCTGACGCTTATAAGTTATTTCTACCACATAAAAAAGTGTTCGTTCATGGTAATTCATATCAGTCTATTGACTATCCATTTGAATCGTTTTCTCATAAAAGAAAAGATATAGTATTTGGTTTTTTTGGTGGTTCACATCGACTATATTCATTTATAAATAATGTTATACCTGCTTTACACTCACATCTATCTTCAAGTGGTCGTGTGATAAAGTTTATTATTGCTGGAGTTGATGATAAAAATAAATTATTTATTAGAAATAAAGTTGACGCCAAAATAGAATTGATTTTTTTACCATTTGAGCTTGATTGGCAAGTGATGATGCGTAATTTTAATTATCTTCAATGTGATTATGTTATTCATCCTTCTAGTGATAGTAATAATAAATTGTATAAAACTGATAATGCTCTCGTTTGTGCTACATATGCGGGCGCAATTTTGTGCACTGATGAGGTAGGTGTATATAAGGAGGTGATAAATAAAAATTCATGTATACCTGTATCTAAATGGGATGAATTTTTTTTCAATGTTATTAAAACTGAAGGTTATGATTGCCAGTCAATATTTAGTTGTGCAATGGATTTTATCCGTAATAAACCTGAGTCTAGAGTCGTTAATATGATTCGGAGTTTTTCTGCTAGCACATCATTATGTGATTATGAAAAAAAGATTTCAATAATCTCACAAGGTGAGGATTTATATTTAAGAATAAAGGAGTTGGAGAGTCTTGTTAGCTTGAAAGATGAATATATCAATGAAAAGCAAGAGTTGCTAGATAAGAGATATAAAATGATAATAGATTTACAACACATGTTAAATCATTCACATAATATTTCTTTCATAAAGATACTAAGTAATAATTTATCATCTTTTTTATCTCGTTTCAAAAGAGATTAGTTTTTATGGATTCGCGCAAACTTAATGTTACCATTTTTTTTGAGGCAGAGATTGCTACGACACAACTAATTGAGGTGGTTTTAGGTACGCAACTATTTAATTATGAAAAGAAGTTGGTATCTGCGGGGGAGGGGGCTATAGCCAACGATATTGACTACTTACCATTGTTGATTAGAGGTGCAGACCCTGAGACAGTAAACTTGGCTCGAAACTTTGTAAGTGAATCAAAACCATTTGTGTATTATATCGATGATAACTTTTGGGAAATAAAAGGTGATACTCCGCTGGCAAAGTACTATCAACATCCGATTATTCGCGACGGATTAAAGTATATTGTTGG
>JBOFCV010000519.1:0-7086 GCA_051646305.1 Turicibacter sp. | reverse complement strand
TCCCCCACTAATTAAGTTAATCTCATTATATATTATTTTACATATTTTAACAATTTGTATGTATTTTACTGTAAAAACCTCGGGGGTCTGAGAGGTCCATTGCAGCCTATTGACCTAGATTACACTTTCTATCTGTCAGATATCAGATCAAAGAATAGTCAACAGTTCAAATTCACTGTTTGATTTTTAAGGTGCATCAATTCAATTATTGTTAAAATGATTAAAAAATAGAATGGATCATTTTTTCACTTGAACCCTATCTTTTAAGTACATTGCGGCTTATTTCCTATCAATCAATAATAAATTCTTGCCCCATTCTATCGTACCCGATATATTCCATTGTAAGGGAGTTTACTTCTTCTGGTATATTTAAATCAATCACATTCATTGACCTCATATTTAATTCAACCTCTTGAGTTTTGGTATACGTTTGATTGGCTGTGATTTTGACTTTAGTCAATTCACTCCCATCAGAAAAGACAATAATCAAGGGTTTAAAAGAATGCCCCTTCCAAATGAAATGAACATCATATGACTGCTTCGAACCCGAAATTTGACTTTTTATATTAAGGTAATCACCCTGATCATTTTTCTCAAATTGAGCCACGCCAAATCGTTGATCCATCTGAAATCCTACAATACGATATTCATCTACATCAACCACCTCAATAACTTCAATAGCTGTTTCATCTACTTGATATAGTCTTGCGATACTTTTCAAAATAGTTTGTTCATCATTTCCATATAATTTTGACCGTTCATCTTCAATCATCAGATATGAAATACCTAAGACAATCGAAATTAAAATTATTATGATAGCGCTTCTTTCTGTCACCAATTCTCCCCCTATCCTTCATGACTAGTTTATTTTTTCATAACACGATTAAAAAACTCAAACTGCCCTACTAAAAAATGCCTACCTTTCAATCCAAATAGTCTAATCTAAATTGCCCATACCATTTTAAAATCAAAAAAATCTAGCTCTCTTTTGTTTTTCTAGAGGCAAAGATTATCTTCACAATGGCAAAGACAAGAATCGCAGAATAAATAATGGGTGGAATATGTGATCTTAAATAACCGATAACGATGTAAACTAAGACAATCCAAACTAATTGGATTAGTTTGGAATCCGGTAAGTTTAAAATTTCCTTTACAAGTTTACGCAGTATATTATATTCACTATATAAGTGTTGAACTATTCCATAAACAGCAATCACAACGATGAGCCATATGCACATTCTCATTAATTCATCGATCTACGTCCACTTCCATGCTCTTTATTTTTAATATATCACAAAATGGAATTTAATGTAATCTGTTTTCTTTTTATATCAAATTAATGCTCAGTATAATGTCTAGTTACATCTAGCCTTTTACCTTAATCCTACCTTACAACATTGTAACTATCCTGTAAGGTTTTACAATGGCTCAATTACTCTTATCGTCTTATAATAAGCATGTTAACTCAAACGATGATATATAAGACGCAGTTAGTTTTATGGGTTATAAAAACTATTACTGCGACTATAGAATGTTAGCATCCAAAGGGCATTTAAGTTTTATAGGATGCGACTTCATATCTAGTATATTTATCGATTAGTATAAAGATAGGAGCATATAGATGAAAAAATTATTAGTAAGCTTAAGTTTTGTATTCGGTATCATTTTCTTATTAACAGGGTGTTCGTCAGAAGAGAGAAATTATACAAAGGCAGAACAAGAATTAATTAATTTGGCAACAACAAAGATTGAGTCAGAATATGGTGTTCAAATTAATAAAAATCTTTATACTTTTGGTGTTGCACAACAAATAGAAGTTGATCAATACGTCACGCTACCAGATGGTAATCTTCCTGAAATTATTGCTGTGGCTGCACATCCTTTAAATGATATTACCTCATTTAAAAAAGGTGATGTCTTATCATATGCGATTATTTATAATGCTTGGACTGAAGAAGTAATTAGTACACATATGACTTTATATTAGAATAATCTTATTTATTCTTAAAGGACTTCAATTGTTAGACTAACGCTCATTCTTCACCATAAAAAAATAGGCTGTTATCCTTACGGATGACAGCCTATTTCGTATTTATTTTAAATTAGAAGATAATACCCCACATAATGGTTGTAACAATTGTCATGGTTAAACCAATTAATGCTTCATAAGGGATTAATTTTAAACGTTCATTAATACTTGTATTTGTTGCTCCAGCAGTTGCATGGAAGAATGAACCGTGAGGTAATGTATCCAGTACAGTCGCCCCAGCGTGTACCATCGCAGCTCCTGCTAATGGTGTAATTCCAGCTCCAACGATTGCTGGACCAAATGTTGCAGAAGCGATTGTAGCTCCTGAAGTTGTTGAGGCAGTTGCTGCTCCCATTAAGATACCTGCAATTGGTGCTAATAAGAATTCAGGCATATTTAATCCATTTAAAATACCAATTGTTGTTGCCTGTAATGTTGAGGCTTTAATAATTCCTGCAACAGCACCTGTTCCGATTAATAAAATCGCAACTGGCATCATTTTTGCTAATCCAAATGTGATATATTCGTTTGTTTTTTTGAATTGCCCACATGCAATAACACCAACAATCCCACCGACTGGTAAAGCAATTAATGGATCAATTGCAATTCCTGCGATTGGACGTAATGCTAATAATATAATCGCAACTAGTGGTCCGATAACAGCTGCAAAGAAGCTTGGAAGTTCTGCTTGATTTTCATCAACAGCAATATCTTCAATCGCTTCACCTTTTTTAATTAGTAAACGAACAATAATAATTGTCATTAATAATCCACAAATTGCTGCAACAACGTTAGCTGCCATTAAACTTGATAAGTCAACTCCAAAATTTTCAGCTGCAGCGATTGTATTCGGGTTAGGTGAAATAATATTTCCTGCTTTCCCTCCACCGATCATTGCGAATAAGACAGCCATTTTTGAGTAGTTTAATTTTTTACCAAGTGCTAAGGCAATAGGTGCAACCGTTATAACAGCGATATCAATAAATACCCCTGATGCAGTTAAAATCATAGTTGCTAAAGCTAAAGCGAATAATGCTCGTTTTTGCCCTAATGATTTAACGATTTGATCCGCGATTTTAGCAGCTGAACCTGTTTGAATTAAAATTCCTGCTAATACCCCTGATGTTATGATACGAATGATAGCAGGCATAATCCCTTTTGCTCCATCAATCATAATTGAGACAGTTCCTTCTAGTCCTGCTCCACCAACTAATCCTCCGATTAAGGCCCCTAAGATTAAACTATAAGCGGGTTGAACTTTTTTGATGATTAAGAAAATGGCAACTGCAAGTCCAAGCAGTGCACTAAATGTAGTAATTTCCATGCGCAAACTCTCCTTTTAATATATTTTGTTATTTATCTATATAAAACCTCTAACAAGGCTATCAAATAAGCAATTTATTTCTACCTTATTTTTAAAACCCTTAAGCTGAGGTAACATAACCAGACTAACTCTAAGCTTTACATTTTTGACTAAAAAGCGTGTCAACTAAATAAGAACATTCAAAATCTCCCGTTCATTCAAAGGCACACATGACGCCCATCCAAGAATTAAACTTAAATTCTTTTGCCGTTTATTAGCGATTATATAATTTAATCAGTTGGAAGATTTGCTCTGTTGTTTGACGCATATTTTCCATGGCATTTTCTTTTTTCATTGCCTCTTCTAAAGACATGGCACTGTTAACGATTGAGAAGTAGGCGTCGATTCCTTCTTCATTACATTTTTTCGCTTCTTTGGCTAAAGCTCCTGCAATTCCGATAACTGGTAAATTATATTTTTTAGCAAGTTTTGCTACACCAATCGGTGCTTTCCCCATTGCTGTTTGATTATCTAGACGACCTTCACCTGTGATGACTAAGTCTGCATCTTTGATTTCATCTTCTAATTTTGTTTCTTCTAAAATAATTTTAACACCTGATTCTAATTGTCCATTTAAGAACGCAACGAATGCAAATCCTAGGCCACCTGCTGCTCCCGTTCCTGGAAGGCTAGCGAAATCTTGACCTTTGTACGTTTCAACAACTTTAGCAAATTTTTGTAAACCAGCATCTAAGGCTTCAACAATTTCTGGTGTTGCTCCTTTTTGTGGTCCGTAAATATGAGCTGCTCCGTTTAATCCGAATAATGGATTATTTACGTCACATGCAATTTTGAATTCACATTCTTTGATAGCAGGAATAACGTTAGAATCATCAATTGATACGATTTGGCTTAATCCTTGTCCACCTTGTAAAACATCTTGTCCGTTAGCATCTAAGAACTTATATCCAAGTGCCATTAACATTCCAATTCCAGCATCATTTGTTGCTGAACCACCGATTCCAACAATAAACTTGCGGCATCCATTAGCGATACATTCTGAAATGATTTCGCCAACACCATACGTTGTTGTGTGCATTGGATTTCTTTTTTCAGTTGGAACAAGAGGTAATCCTGCTGCTTCAGCCATTTCAATGATTGCTGTTTTAGAACCGCTTAAGATACCGTAGTTCGCACTTACTTTATCTACTATGGGACCCGTTACATCAAGTGTTAACAAATCGCCACCCATTCCTGTGATAAGTGCATGTGCCGTTCCTTCTCCACCATCAGCTAATGGTTTAATAACGACATCCATGTTTGCATCTACAGCTAAAATACTTTCTTTAATAACTTGTCCCGCTTCCATTGAAGTTAAGCTTCCTTTTAACGAGTCAATTGCGATAACTACTTTCATATTTATCCCTACCCTTTATATATAAATTTGATTGGCTTAATAAGTTTAATATACTATTGCCATGTGTTCCTCTTGATTATCTAGTTGTATTTTATCCACATCACACTTTGTTTAAAATTTCATAATCAATACCCTTTTCATAACGAGCACGTTGTATTATACACGGATTACACCTATATAACCATGTTACAGAAAACGAAACATCTATGGATTTTTTATTTATTTTTTGTTATCAATGACATACCAGTGTCACTTTTAAGTGAAATCGCCAAATAGATTAGGGCGGACTCTTTAAATACACGAGGATTCAATCCTGTTTTTCTATAAATTTTATCTAATCGATACTGAACGGTATTCTTATGAATGAACATACTCTCAGCACATTCTTTTAATGAGAGATTGCAAGTATAGTAATGTTTTAAAAACTCAATGTCTTCTTCATCCAATTCACCAATCATTTTTTCAATGTATCTTCTCTTTGTTTCTACAGATAACTCTTCTGCAATTAATTGGAAATCTAAATTTTTGAAATTCAAATAAACTGAGTTCGTTTGCTTCGCGTATTTTAAGGCAATAAGTGCTGATTGGTAAGAGTCACTCATATCAAAGAGAGATTTGATTTCCCCCACCCCACAGTGAAGTGCTTTTTCGTATTCTTGGATCAAGACATGTTTCATGGTCTCCACAGTATTGAATAACCGCTCTGAAACAAGCAGCGTAAATTGATTGGGGTATGTATAAGCATATAATTCAATTTGATAGGCCTTTAACATATGATGAATTTTATTTTGGATACGCATCAGATCAATATTTTGTTTGTCTAATTCTAAAACAACACAATAGTATTTATTGACTGAATTAATTTCTAATTTTTTCAAAACTTCTTCTAGTTCTTTAGGCACATTTTTTCGCTCCATCATAAAGGTTCCCATTAAATACCTGATCATTTGCTTTCTTGATTCGTAGTGTGACGTCATTTGTTTTTCTTTAATAAATACTTCTGTAATTTTTGAAGCTAAAAACCCATATTTTAAAACTTCAACTGGATTCCCAGTAATTCCTATGACCCCATGCACGTGATCGTCGATGACGATTGGATAATTAACACCGTGCTTTGCCCCTGCGTAATCACTGTTTAGTTCCACTTTAATCACTTGACCCGTCGTAAAAGCTAAATGACCTGCTTCATGAAAGGTCCCAATCCTTTTGGGATTTGTACTTGCAATAATCATTCCATCTTGATTAATAAAATTTATATCTTTATCTACAACTTGTCTTGTTGCATCTACAATTTGCTGTGCCAATCCATCATCTATTGTTTCATTCACAACCATCACAACTCCCTTACCACTCACTTTTCCCCATATGAAACATGTTTTGAAAAGGAGTTTGAATAAAAAAAATATAGTAACACAGTTTGTGTATTACTATATTTTTAGCTCTCTTATTATATTATATCCCAACTCACCCTTAGTTTAGCAAGTCCAATTTTTAGCAGTTGATAATTTTTTTTATTATTTAGAAAATTAATGTAATTTAACTTGTAAATGATGTAATACCTATCTCTCCTTTAGCTTATCAAAAAAAATGATAACCTATTTGTAGTTATCACTTGATATGTTTTTCTTAAATTATCTTTTTATTGAGGGTAAGGGTAATAAGGCATTTGTTGAGGTTGCATCGGTTGAGTCATTGATGTAGGTTGTCCGTAGTAATAAGGAGGATAAGGTTGCCCGTATGGTTGCGGATAAGGTTGTTGCGGATAGGGTTGTGTATATTGGGGTTGTCCTGAAGAGGCTATTGCTGCACCTGTTAATCCTCCCACTAAAAATGGAGCAACACCGCCTCCAAAACCACCATTACCATAATTATTATATTTATAGATATCATTATTATTCCAGTTTCCATTATTGTTCCAATTGCCTTGATGGTTCCACTCATTACCTGGTCCATTATTATAAGGTTTTTGGTTCCAATTTCCGCCTCCATTGTTATACGGTTTTTGGTTCCAATTGTTTCCCACACCATTATTAAACCCATTTCCTAAGTGCTGGCCACCTAATTGGGAAGCACCTGGGTTGAATCCACCCACTTGCGGAAATGCTGGACGCATGTTTTGATCAACTTGTACCTGAATATTTTCTTCTGCGACAGGATAATAATACCAAACATGTTGTGTCATTAACTCACTCCTCCTTTATTTGTCTCTGTATTATATGTAAAGTCGTCCATTAGGTGACTGCCTATTTTAAACCCTGTTTCTGAGTTTGAAAGAAAGATTTATCAATTAGAAGAACAACACCCATTATTTTAACTGTGTGAAGTTCAAACTTAGGA
>JBOFCV010000319.1:0-8170 GCA_051646305.1 Turicibacter sp. | reverse complement strand
GGGAGATTATTCAAAAACAATTTGGATGGTGGCTGGACCATTATTCTTCACAATTGTTGCTCTAGTCTTATATGCTAGAGGAGAACGAAAATAAAAATGGAAAAAGCCTTCAGAATGAAAAATTCTGAAGGCTTTTTTTTATTCTCCTGCCACCGTTAAACTTTTGATAGAAAGAGCGGGTGATCCAATAGCAGACATTCCAAACTCTAAATCATTAGCAATGCCTTCAATATTTTTTAAAACCTCAAAGAAGTTTCCAGCAATCGTAATTTCATGAATCGGATGAGTCAATACACCATCCTCTATGTGGAATCCTGATGCAGAGAGCGAGAAATCTCCTGAAATTACATTTAAACCAGCATGTAAGCCTTGAACATCGGTGATGAAAACACCGTTATCAATCGCTTTTAACAGATCATCTACGCTAGATTCAGTCGGTTTAATATACATATTAGTCGGATTAATATTGACCGAACTTTTAAAACTTGGACGGCTTGCATTTCCAGTTGGATTAACACCAAATGTTTTTGCTGTCGTCAATGAGTGAAGATAGGTGGTTAATTCACCGTTAGAGATAACCTCTTTATAATAGGTTGCAACCCCTTCACCATCAAAGCTAGCACTTCCTAGTCCATCAACTAAGTGAGGATCATCAACCAGTGTTAAACAATCACTTGCGATGGTCGTGTTTAATTTTCCTTTTAATAAAGAAAGCTCTTTTTCTACCGCTTCAGCAGAGAAAATTCCACTCATTGCTTCAATAATATCAGCTGCGACTAAGTTTTTTAAGACAATTGGGTACGTTCCAGATTTAAACTTTTTACCACCTAGTTGTTTAATGGCTTCATTAACAACAACGTGAGCCAATGTTTTGGGGTCGTATGCGGTGAAATCTGTGGTGCAAATGAATTTGCCTGCATCTTTAGTTTCACCATTATCAGACACCAAAACATCAATATAAGCATAAGCGTAGTTAGATTTTTCAAAAAGGTCTAGTCCTTTTGTATTCTTAATGGTAATTTCAGATGTTCCGTTTGCAAATAAACAGTAGCTAACCGATTTAACACGAGAATCGTACTTTTTGCACTCAGATTCAACCGATTTTAAAAATTCAATCTTTTGCTGTGCTGTAATAGCTGTAAATGAAGCATTGAATAAATCTAACTTAACATAGTCTGTATCACCGATGTATAATTCCTCATTTTCATCTTTTTCAAGAATAGAGGCATTGTCAATTACACTCTTAATTAAAAATGGAATCGATGAATCCTCACAAATTTCAGTATACGTATATCCCATTTTACTTTCAAATGTACCGCGAAGTGAGATTCCTTGTGTCACAGAAACAGAATAAGAGTCAACATCTGCTTCGAATACTTTGCAAGAAAACTGATCGCTTTTAGCCATATAAACTTCCATGTCTGTTAGTCCTGCTTTGCGACCCTCTTCAAATAATAAATTAATATTCAACATCATTTATTCCCCCTTAGCTCCACCGACTGTCATTTCACTCACACGTAATGCAGGTTGTCCAACATTCGTTGGAATCGAGCCACTTGATGATCCACACATTCCTTGAGCATGAGCAAGGTTTTGCCCCACGTGATCAATTTTATGTAAGATTTCAGGACCATTTCCAATAAGTGTTGCACCACGAACCGGTTCGGCAATTTGACCATTTCGAATGATATACCCTTCAGTAACAGCAAAATTGAAATCCCCAGTTGCAGGATTTACCGAACCGCCACCCATATTTTTAGCGTATAATCCAAATTCAGTATTGGCAATCATTTCTTCTTTTGTGTGTGGGCCTTCGGCGATATAAGTATTTGTCATTCGTGACGTTGGGGCGTATCGATAATTTTGACGACGTCCAGAACCCGTCGATGGCATATTCATGCGTCGACCATTTAATTTATCAATCATATAACCTTTGAGCACGCCATTCTCAATTAAAACGTTGCGCTGTGTTTTAGTTCCCTCATCATCAATATTTAATGATCCCCATGCATTTGGAATCGTTCCATCATCAATAGCTGTTACTAATTCATTAGCCACTTTTTCACCGAGTTTATTTGAAAAGACAGAAAGCCCTTTAGCAACAGATGTTGCTTCAAGACCGTGCCCACACGCTTCGTGGAAGATAACACCACCGAAACCATTATCGATGACAACAGGCATTTTTCCACTTGGGCAAGGCCCGGCATTTAACATCGTTTTGGCAATGCGTGCCGCATCATTGGCATAATAATTAAGATCTAGATTTTCAATGAATTCAAAGCCTTGATAAGCACCAGGAGCATGAGCACCTGTTTGCATTTCAGATCCATTAGAGGCCACTGCTTGTAACCCTAAACGTGTGCGAACACGAGTATCTTCAACGAATTTACCCTCCGAGTTAGCAATTAATATATGTTGTTTTGATTCACTTAACGTCACGGTGCTTTGACTAATAGTGGCATCGTATTTTTTTATGAGTTCACTAGCGTGGCGCATCTTATCAATCCGTTGTTTTGCTGATACTTTATGGAGATCAGTTTGGATTAAATGTTGATTTAATATATAATCACGTTCTAAATTAAGTGGTGTATGAATGAGATCACCTTTTAAGGCAGCCGCTAGTTCGCGTGCTGTTTTTAATAAATTTTCACGACTTGAGTCATTGGTATACCCATACACGCAGTTTGTTTGTTTGAAAAGACGGATTCCAATTCCATAATCTTGTCCACGATTTGCCTTGTCTACTTTACTGCCAACCATTGAAATGGATTGTGTTTCGCAGTCTTCGATAAAAATCTCAGCAAAGTCTGCCCCGGATGATAATGCTTCAAAGATCACATCGGCAATAACTGATTGATCAACCATTTTGATTCCCCCTTGATTTTCATAAACTGTCATAAACCACATAAGCTTTCTGCCATATGTTGTGGTTATTATAACATATCTTCCTAAAAAAGGTAGTTCTGTGATGAAATTTCTAATCTTACAGGGGTTGTTTTGGGGCTTAATTTAAATAACTAGATCCAATATTGTAATTTACAACTAACAAAGAGTGTGCTAATATGTACAAAATGAGAGGTGGGATAAGGATGTATTATCAGAAAATGGTAGGGGATCGTTGTTATTTATCACCAATAAATCCAAATGATTATGAACGCTATACAACGTGGGTAAATGACTTAGAGGTCGGCGTTGGCTTATTTTTTACGGAAAAAGTTATCACTGAGCAAATGGAAAAAGAAGTCTTGGAACGATTAATGAAGTCCGAATTTAATTTTGCCATTATTGATAAAGCAAGTCATAAGGTTATGGGTAATGTAGGAATGCCAAAAGTGGATCATATCCAAAAGACGGCTGAGGTAGGGATATTTATCGGAGACAAAGCGTGCTGGGGGAAAGGATATGGAAAAGAAGCGTTAGAGTTGTTGCTTGACTTTGGATTTAATATTTTAAATTTATATAATATTCGGTTGGGTGTCTATGCGTTTAATACGTCGGCGATTAAATGTTATGAGCGAATTGGATTTAAATTAGCAGGGCGTATTAGAGGCGCGAAACAAATTTGTGGAACACGTTATGATTTGATTTATATGGATATGATAGCAGAGGAATTTCAGTCTATTTATGTAAAGGATGTTCTGGAAAAAAAACTGAATAATGAGTAATAATTTAACGTAACCTTTTATTCTTTTAATAAGAAATAAAGGTTATTTTTGTATACATATGAAATCTTTATCTGAGCATAATATGAATGTTAATTGAGTTGATATTGACTTAGATAAAGGAGTCGGAAGAATGATGAAAAGAAAATATTTAATAATAATGAGTTTATTTGTTTTAAGTATCGTAACAGTCTTTAGTATGAAAAATGTAGAGGTTGCTAATGCTTCAAATGAAGGCATTCAATCTAGAAGTTTAAGTTATATTATTATCACAAAAGTTGCTGCGCAAGATCAATCAAAAGTGTTAGAAGGCGCAGTTTTTGAAATTAGAAATGAAAAAGGAACTTACGTCCAAGAATTTACAACAGACTCAGAGGGTCGGATTGCGGCAGCGGTTGATCCAGGAGTATTTTATGTAACTGAAATTAAAGCACCTCAAGGTTATTTCTTAGCTGAAAACAATAAAAATATTAAAGTTGATGCAACTGAGGCCGGCCCTTATGAGTTAACAATTGTCAATGGTCTCAACAATGAAATTGGTGGTAACTTATCAGAAAATATGGATGAAGTACCCGAAACGGGATTTTCGGAAATGTTTATGGTGGTTGGATTAGGTGCAGCTATCATGAGTGGTGGCTTATATTTAATGAATAAAAAACGTAATCAATAATCTGATTAAAAACGATCATTTAGAGAAAGTTTTTAATATAGAAATGGTGTGAAAGTAATTGAATCGAAGACTTGGTTTAATTCTTTGTCTAATTGGGATGGCCTGCTTATTGTATCCTGTTATCCAATTTATTAAAGTGGATAAACAGGTGGCAATCAGTTTGCAAGAATGGGAAATTAGTAGAATTCCTGTTATTGAAAGGGATGTTCCAAATGTAGTCACCTATGAGAGACATGTAGAAAATGAAAGTGTTATCGGTACATTTAAATTATCTTTTCATGACAAAATACTTCCGATCATTGAAGGCATAAGTGTGGGAGATTTAGAACGCGGGTTAGGGCATGATCCACGTTTTGTAATGCCTGGCGAACGAGGTAATTGCCTGATTTATGGTCATCGTGAGCAATTTTTATGGAAGATAAAAGAGGCTGAAATTGGTGATTCTATTTTTATTGAAACAGTCGAAGGCATATTTGAGTTTCAAATCTATGAAACATATATATTAGCTCCAAAAGATGAATTGATTTTTGAAGACTCAAAGAGTCCAATTTTGACGGTTGTGACCTGCTATCCATTTATTTATTTTGGGCCAACTAGTGAGCGATTTGTTGTAAAGGCGAAATTAATTAATATCATGTGAAAGATCATGCTAGAAATTAAAAATGTATGTCACATTTTATAATGAGTTATGTATTAGGAGAGGTGCACCCATGGGTGCACCTCTCCGTTTACGTATAGATCATTAAACAAAGATATAAATAGTTAATACACATGAATTGGCTTAGGTATTTTGAATTAGTTTTAGTAGTTATTATTCCCAGTCGGGAGGCATCTTTACTTTAAGAGAGTACACTTAAAAGAATAGATTTAACGAACTAATTGATAATAGTTATCAAATAAAGGTTGTTTTTCCTTTAAATATCTTGTACAATAAGTTTAAATGATATTGATTATCACTTGAAAAGTGTTTGGAGGAGAGATAGTATGATGATAAATAAACGACTAATAACAGTTTGTGATGATTCAAAGAAATATATGATGTTAACGGTTTTTTCAAGTTGGATCGGAATTGTGTGTAACATATTAATAATTTTACTTGTGGGGCAGTTTATCAATGTGATGGTTGAGGGAGCAACTTTTGATGTCATGACTGGAGCGACTATCTTTACTGGACTTAAATCATTTCATATAAGTGAGAATATAAATTTATTAACGGCATTCATCATCATTATTTGTTTGTTAGTGATAAAATTTTATTCGCACCAGTTTTATGGAAGGTTTTCTTTTAAGGCATCAGCAAATGCGCGTGTAACCTTAAGAACCTTAATTTTTGATAAATTATTAAAACTCGGAATGAACTATCAAGAAACACAAAAAACATCGGCTATTGTGCAAGTGGCAATTGAAGGGGTTGAACAATTAGAAATATACTTTGGAAGATACTTACCACAATTTTTCTATGCCATGTTAGCACCTATTACATTATTTGTGGTGATTTCTTTTATTTCAATTAAATCAGCACTTGTATTTATGGTTTGTGTTCCATTAATTCCAATCTCAATTATTCTGATTATGAAAATGGCAAAACGAATTCTTAAACAGTATTGGAACAACTATGCAAACCTTGGCGATACATTTCTTGAGAACCTACAAGGTTTAACGACATTAAAAGTATTTAATCAAGATGCGCAAAAACATGTAGAGATGAATGAAGAAGCTGAAAAGTTTAGAAAGATTACAATGAAAGTTTTAAGTATGCAGTTAAATTCAATCAATGTTATGGATTTAATAGCTTTTGGTGGGGCTGCATTGGGAACGATTGTGGCGTTATTTGAATTTAAAAGTGGAAATATAACAGTCGGTGAGTTAATTGTTATCATCTTGTTATCATCTGAGTTCTTCATTCCCCTTCGTTTATTAGGTTCATATTTCCATATTGCTATGAATGGAATGGCAGCAAGTGATCGTATTTTTGAGTTGCTTGATCAACCCATAGATGAGCTTGAGATTTATGAAGAATTGATTGCTGACCAAGCTATCCATGTAGAGGTTCAAAATATCTGCTTTAGTTACGACGGAGAGCGTGAAGTCTTAAAACATATCACAATGGAATTAACTCCAGGTGGAGTTGTGGCAGTTGTAGGTGAGAGCGGAAGTGGTAAAAGCACATTAGCTAGTCTGTTATTAGCACAAAACCACGTGAATAAAGGTCAAATCTTAATTAATGGGATTGAAATCTCGAAAATTAAGGCAGAAAGTTTATATCAAAACGTCGGAATTGTATCAGCTCATAGCCATATCTTTAAAGGAACAATTAAAGAAAATTTATTAATGGCCAATGCTAAAGCTACAATCGAAGAGATGTATGAAGCTTTAAAAGTGGCACATCTTTATGAATTTGTCATGAGTTTACCTAATCAATTAGAGACTTTAATTACTGAAAGTGGAAACTCACTATCAGGTGGACAAAAGCAGCGATTAGCATTAGCTCGTATTATTTTAAGAAATTGTCAAATGATTGTTTTTGATGAAGCCACTTCAAATGTTGACGTTGAAAGTGAAGAGAAGATTTGGGATGCTATTTATGATTTAGGAAAGTCAAAAACAATTTTAGTTATTTCACACCGATTAGCAAGCGTGAAATTAGCAAATATGATCTATGTCTTTAAAGAGGGTGAGTTAGCCGAAGCCGGAAATCATCATACCTTGATGGAAAAGAATAAAAAGTATGCACAATTAGTCAAAAACCAATTAGAACTTGAAAATATCGCGGAGGTGAAATAGATGCAACGATTATCTGGATTTAACATGATGAAACGACTGATTCTTGAACTAAAACCATTGATTCCAGTGATGTGTATCACTATCACGATGGGCGTTCTAGGGTTTTTAGCGGCTATCTCGATTGCAAGTTTAGCATCCATTGCACTAGGTACGCTAGTGGAGGGGCCAACCCTTCTGCCATTTAAGAGCGCCATTATATTTATGATTGTAGCAGCTATTTCACGTGGATTATTGCGTTATGTTGAACAATTAACAGGGCATTATATTGCCTTTAAAATTTTAGTCATCTTGCGTGATAAGGTCTTTACAGCCTTACGCCAATTGGCACCTGCCAAACTTGAAAGTAAAGAAAAGGGAAATTTAATCTCATTAATTACAAGTGATATTGAGTTACTGGAAGTCTTTTATGCTCATACGATTGCTCCAATCGCCATTGCGTTTATCACTAACTTAATCATAGTAGGAATTTTATCTCTCATACATCCGGTATTTGGATTATTATCATTTGTTTACTTCATCTTTGTTGGATTCGTTATTCCATATGTATCGTCTCGCTATGCAAAAGTTGAAGGTGTGAAGTATCGTGAAGTGTTTGGAGAAAGTAATGCCTTTATCTTGGATTCTTTACGTGGATTAAAAGAGATGATTCAATTTAATCATGGTCAAACTAGATTAAAAGAGTTAGAAGAAAAATCTAAAGAGTTAAATAAAAGTTTAGCGAAAATAAAAGATCATGAAGGCTTAATCAGTGGCATGACTGACTTAACTATATTAATCGCCATTCTCTCATTTGTGGGTGTGGGCTTCTATCTTTACTCAATTCAAAGCATTAGTTTAACACTTGTATTACTTGCCATCGTGATGATTGCCTCATCATTTGGGCCCGTGGTTGCCTTAAGTCACTTGGCAAATAACTTACTACATACCTTTGCGTGTGCACAGCGCATTTTTGATTTATTAGATGAAGTGCCACAAGTTACAGAAGTAGCCGGAAATCAGGACGTAGCGGGGAATGAAATTTTATTTGATCAGGTTTCATTTACTTATCCAAATG
>JBOFCV010000509.1:0-2549 GCA_051646305.1 Turicibacter sp. | reverse complement strand
GTGATTTAGAAAATAAAATTGAACGTGAGCAATTACCAACTTATATCGAAACATCAATGGTAAAAGAAAAAGGAATTGAAATTTTAGAAAATCAAATAAAAAAAATGTTTGAGATTGGAGAAATTAAACAACACGATTTAACTTACCTTTCAAATGCTCGACATATTGCCAAATTAAAACAAGCCATTTATTCAATTAATGATAGTATTAACGCCATGAATGATGGGATGTTAATCGATATGATTGAAATTGATGTTAAAAATGCTTGGTATTATCTAGGTGAAATTTTAGGAGAAGAAATTGGTGATTCATTATTAGATGAATTATTCAGTAAATTCTGTTTAGGAAAATAAAAAAAACTAGCTTATGCTAGTTTTTTTTATATCAAGTTTAGGTGTGATAATGTACGTTTAAGTTGTGCAATGGGTAATCCCATGACACTATAATAATCCCCAGAAATAGAACGAACCAATTCAAACCCTTTACCCTGAATTCCATAGCTACCTGCTTTATCCATTGGCTCGCCACTTTCAATATACGCCTCAATCCAAGCATCGGTCACGTGATAAAACAAAACATCTGTAATATTAACAAAACTCGTCAGCAACTCTTTATCTTTATTAACAAGAGCAACCCCGGTCATGACTTGATGCTTTCGACCTGATAAAGATTTCAACATATTAAAAGCATCTTGGTTATCAACAGGTTTTCCAAGGATTTTTCCATCTAAAACGACGATTGTATCGGATCCAATAACAGTTGCATCGCTATGTAATTCTGCTACAGCACAAGCTTTTTGAATCGCTAAATCTTGAACCTGAGTCGTTACATCTAAACTCGGATCAATAATTTCCTCAACAGCACTCACGACAACACGATGAGCAATTCCTGCAAGTTCTAATAACTCTTTTCGCCTAGGAGATTGCGAAGCTAAAATAATATCCATATTTAATCCACCTTTTTTGTATAATCAAAATAATAACAACAATAATAAATTTATTCTAATGTATTATAGCATATCTCATTCTAACACTAGTTACACATCTAATAATTTTAAATTTAAAAATGTTATCCCACTTATCCACAATGAGATTCAAGTTAATAATTTTAAAGTTATTAAGAGTCGCGAACTATTTATTCGCAGGTGATTTCTATAATTTTTAATATTTATATCAAATAACATTGACATCTGATACTTTCCCCGTATAATATGTTATTAAGTAAATAGTTTACGTTGAAAAGGAGAGTACCTTTTAATGAAGTGATAGCGAATCGAGGACGGTGGAAGCTCGGTACCAAGTTAAAAGCGAAGAACACCTTGGAGTTACTTACCGAAAATTTATTTTGTTAGTAGGCTAAGTCGTATATCCTGCGTTAAAGGAAAAGGTGTAAGAACAATTTGTTCTTAAACTAGGGTGGTACCGCGGATTTTCAGTCATTCGTCCCTTTTGGACGTAGGCTGTTTTTTTTATGCCATTTAGGCAAAAATATTCATTTTTAAATGGTATTTACGCTTCTTATTTTAAAAGGAGGAATGTTTATGTTATTGCTTTCTGATTCATATCAAAGTAAATTATCTGTGCTCGAAACACAACGCGGAATCAAGAAAATTAAAGATTATTTTCAAAGAGAATTAGCGAATGAATTAAATTTATTACGAGTATCTGCCCCTTTATTTGTTAAATCTAATAGTGGATTAAATGATAATTTAAACGGTATTGAACGTCCAGTTAGTTTTGACTTACTTTCTGGTGAGCATTTACAAATCGTTCATTCGCTAGCAAAATGGAAACGACAAGCCTTAAAAGAATATGGTTTTGAATTAAATGAAGGATTATACACAGACATGAATGCGATTCGTCGTGATGAGGAATTATCTAATATTCACTCAATTTATGTCGATCAATGGGACTGGGAAAAGATTATTGCAAAAGATTGTCGTACGATTGAGACGTTGACAGTTACGGTCGAAAAAATTTTTGATGTTTTAAAGCGAACTGAAAATATGGTAAATGATATTTATCCACAGTTTTCAAAAAAATTACCAGAAGCAATTACCTTTATTTCATGTCAAGAATTAGAAGACATATACCCAAATTTATCACCCAAAGAACGAGAATTTGAGATTTGTAAAAAATTTGGTGCTGTCTTTATCTCACAAGTTGGTAAGAAACTAAAATCAGGTGAACGACATGACTTAAGAGCACCTGACTATGATGATTGGGAATTAAATGGAGATATCTTATTGTATAATTCTATACTCGATAACGCATTTGAAATTTCATCTATGGGGATAAGAGTAAGCAAGGAATCCTTACTTGCCCAATTAGAAGAAACTCAAACTGTGGATAGAGTGAATTTACCGTATCATCAAAATCTAATTAATGGTCAATATCCATTTACTATGGGTGGTGGAATTGGTCAATCACGATTATGCATGTATTTCCTAGAGAAATTACATATAGGAGAAGTTCAAAGCTCAATTTGGCCAGAAGAGATGATTGAACTTTGTAAGCAAAATAATATTCATTTACTTTAATAGGAGGAAT
>JBOFCV010000454.1:0-1571 GCA_051646305.1 Turicibacter sp. | reverse complement strand
TGTTATTTCAAAATTTACCAGTAACATTAGAGGTCGGGCGATACCATTCTTTATATGCTCTATCTAAGAAATTACCAGCAGAATTGAAAGTAACCGCTATGAGTAATGATGGTGTAATTATGGGTATTGAACATCAAAAATTAGCGATCGCTGCAATTCAGTTTCATCCAGAATCAATCATGACTCTATCAGAAGGGGCTGGTCAAGTAATTATTAATAATGCGGTTAATGCTTGTACAAAATTCAAACTAAATGCAGTTTAAGCTAATTTTTTTGTTTCATAATTTCTTTTTCACTCTGCCATAAATTTTCGTCCAAACGCTCATAAATACCTTGATCGCGTTTCATGAGTTGATAACCGATAAATTCACGTCTTAAAGTGGCACTGTCTGGATGATATAGCTTGATAATTTCGTTTACTTCTTTTTCGGTATAGCTGCGCCCAAAGTTAAATTTGTTAACTAACCATTTCAGTATTATTAGACGCTTTTTGCGAGAAGCTGGTATTTCAGTGATCTTATCGCTATTGATGTAACTTTTTAAAACTTTTGATTCCCAAGCTTCGACAGGTATATCTTTTGTCCAGTTTGCCATTTGTTCGGAAGTAAACAAAGATTTATTTAAATTGGATAAAGTATCTCCATTGAGTTGATAAAAATGAGTATTACCATGTGATCGCATTTTTACTAAATTTAATTCCTTCAACTTCATTAGATGATGGGATACTGTTGGCTCTTTTAACTCAAGACGTGCAGCTAAATCTTCAACACTACATTCGGCTTGAGACAAAATCCCTACGAGTTTTAAACGATTTTCATTTGCCAATACTTTGAAAAAACTGAGCAGGGTATCAAAATCTGGAGAGTTCATGATTCTAGTTCGACAAGTTTCTAATTAGAATTTTATCTAATCAGTTTTCGCAGATGCAAGCTCATAAATACTCGTGACGGATTTTTAATCATAAGCGATCGCTGCAATTCAATTTCATCCAAAATCAATAATGCAGTTGATGCTTGTACAAATAGCTAAAAATCCTCTGCTTAAGGCTTAAAATACAGCTTGTAATATATCCAAAATAAGATTATCTGAAGAATTTAACACTATTACTGAAGATCCTAAAACAATAATTCTATAATCCTGTGGTAACTTAAGATAGCTGTTTACTTCTTGAGGTAAAATTACTTTTTTAGCAATGCCATAAGGTAATGGTTTGCCTTTAGCTAAACGCTTTTGAATTCCTGGTGGTAATGAGTTTATTTGATTAGTAATTTCAATTCTGATTCTAGGATTTAAAGTGTAATAATCATTATCTCTTCCTCTTAATAAATCAATTAAATTAGTCTTTTGAACCTGATTTAAGCCAATCAAATAATTATTTTCATATTGAGGGTTAGACAAGTGTTCTCTGTGTTTGTCATGATGATGATGTGGTTTTTTAGCGTTAGCAGAGTCAACATAAACAGGCATAAGTATTATTAAAAAAGCAAAAATTAATGATTTAGCTATCCAATTAGAATAATTTTTAATACTGAAAAACATATTACTTTATAGGTGATTACATAAATATATAT
>JBOFCV010000410.1:0-3412 GCA_051646305.1 Turicibacter sp. | reverse complement strand
TACACGATTAAATCTTTAAATTCGCTATTTTTACGTAAGTCGATTAATGCTTTATAGTGATGGAAGACTGAATTGTCATCTGCTAGAGCATCAGCAACATTGATTTCTTTATAGTTTGGATTTACTTTTAACCAAGGCGTTGCATTTGTAAATCCTGCATTTTCTGTTGCGTCCCAATGCATGGGTGTACGGGCATTATCGCGTCCGTTTTTCCAAATGGCTTCCATCATGTCTTCATGTGTATATCCATTTTTTACATTATCACGGTAGAATTGATGCGTTTCAATATCATTATAATCCTCTAACGACTCAAACTTAACGTTTGTCATTCCGATTTCTTCACCTTGATAAATGTAAGGTGTTCCTTGCATCACATGTAAAATAGATGCCATCATTTTAGCTGTTTCCACGCGGTATTCTTTATCATTTCCCCAACGTGAAACGATACGTGGTAAATCATGATTGTTCCAGAATAATGAATTCCAACCTTCACCGTTCAATGATGTTTGCCATTTACTCATCACTTGTTTGAATTTTAAGAAATCAAACGCCATTGGACGCCATTTTCCACCTTCAGGACTCCAGTCGATTGAAGCATGTTCGAATTGGAAGACCATTGATAATTCGTTACGTGCTGGATCTGAATACATTTTAGCAATTTCAGGTGTTGCTCCCCATGTTTCCCCTACTGTTAACACATCATAGTTTCCAAATGATGCTTTGTTCATGTTTTGTAAAAGTGGGTGTAAACGAGGACCATTTCCAGTAATTTTTTTATCCACTTCTTTACCGATTAAATCGATAACGTCCATACGGAATCCACCAATTCCTTTTTTCAACCAGAAGTTAATTAAGCTATTAACTTCTTCTTGTACTTTCGGGTTTTCCCAATTTAAATCGGGTTGACGTTTTGAGAATAAGTGGAAGTAATATTGTCCACTCTCTTCATCATAATTCCAAGCTGGACCTGAGAAAATTGAACCGATATCACTTGGAACCCCACCATCTTCTGCTGGATCACGCCAAATATAATAATCACGGTACGGATTATCTTTTCCCTTTTTAGCTTCTAAGAACCAAGGATGCTCATCAGATGTATGGTTGACAACTAAGTCCATGACTAATTTAATCCCGCGTTTTTTTCCTTCTTCTATTAATTCGTCCATATCGGCCATCGTTCCAAATTCGGGTGCAATGTCTTGATAATCAGCGATATCATAACCATTGTCATCCATTGGTGACTTATAAACTGGTGATAACCAGATCACATCAATGCCAAGTTCTTTTAAATAATCTAATTTTTCAATAATCCCGCGTAAATCTCCAACACCATTTCCACTTGTATCTTTAAAACTACGTGGATAAATTTGATAAACCACTGAATGATGCCACCATTTACGTTCCATTATTAATTCCTCCTTATATATCTTCAATACTAAAATTTTAGTAAAATATACTTTTATAAACGCTTTAATTATACCATTCGCGACTTCACGATATCAAACTAAAATCCAATATTCACCTATATATGAAACGGTTTACTTACTCAAACTATCGGTTTCTTTGAAGTAACACTTATTATTATCTTTTATACAGTTCATTTAATATTCAAGTCTTCCGATACTAAGGTATCCTCTCGATCATCCAAAAGAAAGCTTCCCCACTGTTATCTTCTATAAAAGTTACGATTAATCTTTGTTTAATTTGCCTAAAAAAATACCCATCACCTACGATTTACGATTGGTAATGGGTATTTTTTCATTATTTAAGTAAACCTTCGAGAACTGAATCGATTTCTTTGACGGCATCATTTAGAATCGACTGTAATTGATCAGGCATATTTACAAATTTTGAAGCAGCTGCCTTATATGGTAAATAGACGTAATTAAACTCCGACTGATTAGGCAACGGTAGCGATCGATGTAATTGCTTTTTAACAACAGTATAATATTCATCTTGTGCAATTGGAACTTCATAATCGACTGGCGCAATAGCTTTAGTCAATTCATAACGAGCACTTGCTACATCATCACTAATTAGAAATTTTAAATATTCTTGTGCTAATTCTTTATTACCACTGCCAGAAGTCAGTTGATAGGTCCCCATTTTCATATACGTATACGGTAAAATTTCTTCAACGAAGTTTGGAATGGCCTGATACCCTAAATTAGGATAAACGTCTGTCAATGATGAAAATAACGAAGCTGGTGCAATTAATAAATCTGCTTTTTTATCAATAAAGGCTTTATAAATATCGCCTTCTCTAACATATGCAATATTTTTATTTAACATTTGAATCATTTTCAAGAATCCTGCAATACTTTCTTCTCGATTTAAGCCGATATCATAAAAGTTTGTATCTCCAAAATTATTAATTCCAACAGTGTATCCACCATACCCGGTTAAAAAGGGCGTAATATGATACAAATCTCGGTAATTAAAAACAAGAGACGCGTCACGATTATTTTCAAATTCAGAAAACGAGCTAATCCCCTCTTCGAATTTGTCTTTATCATAATACAAAATATCTGTCATTGCCTCGTATGGGACCCCGTAATAATTCCCCATAACCTTAAATCCTTGTTTTACTGTAGGTAAGATATTTAATGTTTCAAAGATATCATTCAATGGTGCGATGGCTTTTTGTTTGACCATATCGGCAATCATCGTATGATCTAGTGCCACGATATCAGGGTATTTTTCTGTTTCAACTGTTAGTGGTAAATTTGAGTATGCTTGTTCTGGTGTCATAATTTGCATGTTTATATTCACATGATATTGTTGTTCAAATGTTGGGTTAATATCTTTTAATAATTCGTATTCTTGACTACTCACCCAAACTGTTAATTCGTTATGTTTCATTGCATCTAATCTTTCAATATTTAAATAAAGCCCCACCGACAAACAAATTATGTATATAATCCTTTTCATCTCATCACCCTTTTTAAAATACTTATTTAGATTGTTCAATGCTTGATCCTTATTAAACTAGAGTTCTATCCCTTACAGACTGAAGGCTCCAACAGTTCAATACAAAAAACAAAATATTTTAATGTATCGTTATTGCTTTAATTTTTTCATCCTGTTGGATTTCCCTTTGAAAGAATTATTTTCTCTTGTTATGAGACAGTCTACACTTTAGTGCATAAGCTTTATTTGCATGTTATCTATATAGAAACAGATAAATAATCTACAAATACATCGCAACTTTTAAACGACAAATGCCTTTCTATTTACAAAGTAATTGATATTTGATTATATTTGTTGCAAGTCTTGAACTTAAAATACTTTGATAGTAAGACATCCTATAGTCCTACTAAAATTTTAAAAACCAAAATTAGTAGGGCTTACATAGAAGTACTTAGTTTTGTTTTTTTACAAAACTTTAGTACGCGTTGATACAGAGGAGATA
>JBOFCV010000384.1:0-1907 GCA_051646305.1 Turicibacter sp. | reverse complement strand
GATCAACAGTTTTCACATAGGGGGATGAAAATGAAATTTTCAAGTTTTTTAAAATTAGTAGAAATACAAACAAAAGTGGCAAGTATTATTCCTTTTTTATTTGGAACAGTATATGCTATTTTCCGATTCAATCATTTTTCCTTATTAAACGCAGGACTTATGTTTATCGCTATGATTTTTTTTGATATGACGGTCACGGCTATTAACAATTATCGCGACTATAAAACAGCTGTTAAAAAAGAAGGATTTGGTTATGAAATACACAACGCGATGGTTCGTGATCAGTTAAATCCTAGCACCGTCAAATGGGTGATTAAAATAATGTTCGCTATCGCGACACTCTTAGGTGTATTACTCTTCTTAAAAACTGATTATGTCGTCTTATTCATTGGAGTCATTTGTTTTATCATTGGAATTTTATATTCTTATGGTCCCATCCCAATTTCTCGCACGCCATTTGGGGAACTATTTTCAGGATTAACAATGGGATTTTTACTCACCTTTCTAAGTATTTATATCCACGTCTTTGACCAAGGATTTATCACACTAACCTTGGCAGGATCGTATTTAGATTCTTATATTAATGTTTCATTACTCTTATCTATTTTCACAGTTACGATTCCACTTATTACAACGATTGCTAACATTATGCTTGCAAACAATATTTGTGATCTGGATGAAGACGTAGCTAACAAACGTTACACCTTACCTATTCATCTAGGCAAGGAAACGGCTCTTATGGTATTTGAGGCCTTATACATTTTTACTTATGCATCAATCATTATGGGCGTTCTCATCAACATTCTTCCTATCACGTCTTTGATTACTTTATTAACGATTTATCCAGTTTATCAAAACATCAAAAAATTTAATGAGTTACAAAGTAAAAAAGAGACATTTGTATTAAGTGTTAAAAACTTTATCCTTATTAATGGTGTTTCAATTGTGGCACTGGCCCTCGCCATTTTATTTAAATAAACAACGTTAAAAGGTCTGATTTCTTAAACTGAAATCAGACTTTTTCTTTATTCTAAAACGTCTTTAATCGTTATCGACTGCTATTTTAAGAATATATTCCACTTCATTTCTTCGTTAACTGAAGCAAAAAACACGTCTTTTATTGATGTAACATGAAGGCGTTGCAACTCATTTTCTAACCAAATTTCATCTTTATTTATCAGCTTTAAATGTTTGTGCATGATTGTTCCGTCAATGATAAGCTCTGCTTCTAATCCTGAATACTTACTTTTTAAATTCAAATCTTCTCGGATGACACCTTGTTTTTCAGGTTTTAGTAAAAAGCTCACTTGACCACTCGTTTCAAGAATAGCGTAGTCAATGTCAGATACTTTAAAAATACCTTGCAAACGTGCTTCTTCTACCAGATCGTTTAGAGTAAACCGAGATTTTTTCAGATTAGTCCCAATAAATTTTCCTTTTTGAATCAAAAGAGTTGGTGTGTCTTCTAATATTTTGCGAAGTTTAACATATTTTAACGATACTTTTGAGACGAGAACTGGAAAAAGTGTATACACAAACAAGGCAATCACGCCATGTAAATACGGGATGCTTTCATCGACTGCAAATTGTGAAGCGATTGACCCGATTGAAATACCGATGATGTAATCAAAAAAAGAGAGTTGTGAAATTTGTTTTTTACCTAAAAGACGTGTTAAACAAAAGAGGACTAGAATTGAGGTCATGCAACGTAATATAATATCGAAATCACCTAGTAGGTTGGTTTGGTTCATCATTTGGTCGGGTCCTTTTCAATGTTTTTCTTAGTTTGATTCATCTTCTAGATTTTATCCCTACAAAAAAGGGTATCGAACCACAATCGTCCGATACCCTTCTTGATTAATTTTTAAATTCTTTTGTTACGATATAATGTGTATTTTCTTCATCTT
>JBOFCV010000300.1:0-4390 GCA_051646305.1 Turicibacter sp. | reverse complement strand
TCATCAAAGATCGTACACACGCGACTCATCACACGAAAAACATTTCCGTCAACAGCTGGTGCTGGGATATCAAACGCAATCGAACTCACTGCACCCGCAGTATACGGACCAACGCCTTTTAGTTTTAGGATTTCTTCATGTTTATTTGGGAAAATCCCACCCATTTCCTCTATCATTTGGGCACTTGTTTGTAAATTTCGTGCACGTGAGTAGTATCCGAGTCCTTCCCAAGCTTTTAATAAGGTTTGTTCGTCTGCTGCTGCTAGTTCTTTTGTTGTTGGGAATAGTGTCAGAAATCGCTCATAATATGGAATGACTGTCACAACTTGTGTTTGTTGCAACATAATTTCTGATACTAATATGCGATAAGGGTCTTTGTTTTTACGCCAAGGCAAGTCTCTTTGCACGTCGTAAAACCACTGTATTAAATCTGTTCTAAATTGTTCAATATTTAAATGTTCTGTATAATCTTGTGTCATACATGCACCTAACTTTCTTATAAGTATTTATATATCGTCTTATTAATTTTTTTAATAGGACTATATGTTAGTCGTACTAATTTTTTGTTATTTTGAAAATTTTAGTACGACTATAAAGCTATCAAGGTTTTAGTTTAGATTAAATTTCTTGGGAGATAGCTGTTGTAAAAGCATTTATAATAATTGATGCAGGATACCATTGTATCAAAGTACTTAAGGTTCTAGTATTGCCAATTTATATGTAAAATACTTTTCACTTTGTATATAGTGTATCAAAAAGTTTCAAAAGATAATCATAAAATGCTCTATTTTTCGACAAATTTGTAGAGAAAAAAGCTGCCTCAACCGAGACAGCTTTTTATTTATTCTACTTCAGCCGTTACACCACCATCGGCAGTATCAACGATACGAACGTTTACTTTTTTACCTTCTACTAAATCAAATGTTTTAGTACCTTCGTAAATAACTTCTCCTTCATCAATGACTTGAATTGATAATTCAACACCATTTTCATAGTTAGACGCTACATGTATTGCAGAACCTTTTTTTACTTTTGTTTGCCCATCAATTGGCTTCATTTCACATTCACCTGTGTTAGTTGAGTTAAAAATAACTTTATCCACCTCTTTTGTTGCTTCATACAAAAATGATACACCATCTGCAACGTGTTCGTTATCTTTTGAACAAGCACCTAACATGAATACCATCGAAGCTGCTGCAACAACTATTGACATTTTCTTTAATAATTTCATATGTAAAACCTCCAATGTTCTATTAATTTAGTTTGTTTAAAATCAATTTTTTATACCTATTTAGTTTTTAACATCTTTTTTCGTGAATATTACGAATGAAAGCACGACTAACACAACAGCAATAATCATTAACTGAATTAATCCCATTCCTGGATTAAATGTAACACCTGATTGTGTTTTTAACATCTCAACAGCCTCTGTACTTAAATTAAGCATTGGTTGATTGATAAATGGAATAAATGTATTCCCAATTCCTTTGAATCTTTCTGCAATCATTAGTGTTAATGGCATTGATCCTAAATAAATAACAATACTTAACGCAACTGCAACAGCTGTATTTTTTGTTAATGTTGAAAGTGAGAAGACTAATGCAACCACAAACACTAAACTTAAACTTGCAACTGTCATATTATTGACTAAAACCATAATAAAGGTTTGTTCCGTTATAGCTCCATTGATAACTTCTAATACTGGGATTCCTAATGTTTCAAATCCATAAACAGCTCCACTGCTCACAAGTGAAATTAATGTTGTTACAATAACAATTCCATATCCAAAGATTAATAATGATAATAATTTAGCGATTAACACTTTTACTCGGCTAACTGGACGAATTAAAAGTAATCGGATTGTTCCTGCTGAGAACTCATTTGAAACAATTCCACCGCCTAAAATAATAACAACAACAGCCGCAGCAATCATGAAGATATTAGAAACTGTATTCATAACAGTACGCGCATCCGTTACATATTGTAATTGTGGTAAATTCTTTTCAAGACTATACCAATTTTGATTAATCTTATTTTCTAATTCAATTTGATTATTTTTATAAATTTATTTGTATTGATAAAACGTAATAGTTGATCCTTCTAAACTTGCTTGACGCTTGTATTCATCTTCTGATAATGGTTTTGTATATTTCTCATATGTTGAATCTTCAATTGTTTTTAACGTTTTATTCTTCCAGTTTGTCACTGAAAAATCAATTTTATTATCATAACGATATTGTTTAACGGCTAATACCGCTTGCTCACGTGCAATATCAGCTTCCAAATTATCTATTTGCGCTAATATTTGTTCATTTTTAGGGTCTTTATCTAAATCTTTTTTTAATGTCTCAATATCCTTTTGTCTACTTGCAATAATCTCAGAATAAAAAGCCTTATTTTTTTCTAAATAAGTTAAATAATCTTCCTCGATTACAATAGAACGATATTTTTCTTTTTCAGCTTCTAATTCAGCTAATATTTTTTCTTGTTCAGCTTTTGTTGACTCATAAGCCTTATTTAAGATGCTTGGATCAACATTATAGATTTTGTCCATTAATACATCTTTTGGAATTCCTTCCATAATCAATCTAATAGCTTCTGCTTCAATATATTTTCTTTTGAAATCTCTTGAAACGTCTTCACGCCACTCATTATATCCATACTTCTCGTTAAACCCGACTTTAGCTTCATTATTTAATAAATAATACTCATAGTCACCTTTTGCTATAATTAGCTTAATTTTATCTTCGTCACTAGTTTTATTTTCTAATCCTGTAACAGTATTCTTAGCCTCTTCTAAATAGAATTCATTTGATTGGGTTTGATAATTACTGAACGATGATTCAGGTATTAAACTAAATCCAATCGGTAAAATTACTGCAAACATTAATAATAAAATAAGGATGACTCTTGTTCCTTTTCCTTTTAGTTGCTTGATTAATTCATTGTGCGTTAATGCAAAAATCTTCAAACTTATTTCTCCTTTCAATTAATTAACGAATTTGTTTTTTAGAACCTTCGGTAATTTGCATAAATTCATCTTCTAATGTTTTTGTCACATTTGTTAACCCATAAACTAAAACATCATTTACAACAAGTTCTTTATTTACTTGAGCACAAACTAACTTTTCACAGTTTAATTTAATATTTTTACTTTCTACTTCAAATGTTAAATATGGGAATTTTTTATTTAATAATTCAATTGATTTATTTACATTATCTACTTCAATTAAGTATGTTTTAATTGCCTGATTTTGATTTTTTTGAATACTATCTTTCGTTCTAAAATCAATCATTTTTCCATTATCAATAATCCCAAAACGATCACACATTAATTCCATTTCACTTAATAAGTGACTCGAAACTAAAACCGCTAAACTTTCATTATCAGCTAGTTCTCGTAACATCTCACGTAATTCTTTAATGCCCATCGGATCTAATCCATTTGTTGGTTCATCCAAAATTAATAAACTTGGTTTATGTAACAACGCTTGAGCAACACCTAGACGTTGACGCATTCCTAATGAATATTTACTCACTTTATCATTGATACGATTTTCCAGTTTTACTAACTTAATTACTTCTTCGATTCGTTCTTTTGAAATTCCACCGTGCATACGAGCATAAATTTTAAGATTGTCTCGACCACTTAAATAACCATACATTTCTGGATTTTCAATAATCCCACCAACCGATGCTAAAGCTTGTTCATATTGTTTTTTTACACTTTTACCACTAATATAAACTTCACCTTCAGTCATTTTATACAATCCAGTAATCATTTTAATTGTTGTTGTTTTTCCAGCACCATTGGGACCTAAAAAACCAAAAATTTCACCCGCTTTAATTTCAAATGAAATATCCTGCACTAACTGTTTTTTATCCATTGCCTTACTTACGTTTACAAGTTTAAGTACCGTTGTCATTTCCTCACCTCAAATTATTTATTTTTTTTATAATACTTTCTATCACTTACTATTATCTAATGATAGGAATTTATTCTCATTTCCTCAATACTCATACATAGCATATAAATAAAAAATTATTTTCATCTGGGCTTTCACCCTGACAAAAATAATTATATCTAACAATTATCAACTTTTTATCTACTAATCTAAACTTTAAATTACTTTTCCGAAATTAGCGGTAATTTTTGCACCACTTGGGTGATGATTATCAAGCTTTAAATAACCGCCATGTTTTTCAGTTAACAACCTACAAATATGTAGCCCTAATCCAAAATGTGCGTTATTTACATTTTCTTGTTCTTTATAAAATGGATTCATTGCATTTAATAAGCCTTCTGAAGTAAAACCAGGACCATCATCAATAACCTCTACAATTAGCTCTTTATTAACTATATTGCAATTTACCCATATTGAACCCTGCG
>JBOFCV010000299.1:0-8225 GCA_051646305.1 Turicibacter sp. | reverse complement strand
CCCATTTGCTTCATCATTTCAACACCCATTGCCATTCCAACACCTGCTTGAGCCATTCCAGCCATTTGCGAATTTGGATTAGAGGCCATTGAATCAATCATGCTAACTTTTTGATACTTGTCGATATCACTTACCATATCAAACGATGCATTTTTCTCCACCATTTTTTGAATATTTTCAGGATAAGTAAAACTTGCTACCGTAAAATCAGTCACTGTTAATCCAATTTTAATCAAATCCATATCTAAATCTTGGCGAATTCCTCGTGCGATATCATAAGCATTAGCTTGAAGGTTAAATAAATCTTTTCCTTCTTTTGAAATCCAACGCATTAATAATTGGTCAAGCATTGATAACGTACGATCTTTCACATCATCAATTGTAAACTGTTGTTTAATTCCAGCAATCTTATCAATTAATACTTGGTGATCATCAATCTTGACTGTAAAAGTCCCGAAACTACGTATTGGCATGCCACCTTTTAATGCAGGAGTTGGGATATTAATCGCATTTTTCGTTCCCCAACGCACTAAAAATTCTTTGGTATTAATAAATAAAACCTCCGCACGAAGCGGTGTGTTAAATCCAAATTTAAATCCTTTCAACGAAGTTAAAAATGGAATGATTTCTGATTCCATTTCATAATTCCCTTCATCCGTGAAAACACCTTCAATTTTTCCATTATATAAGAAAATAGCATCTTGCCCTGGACGAATAATTAATCGGCTTCCTTTTTTAATTTCTTTATTTCGCCACATCCAAAACATTACATCATCACGAGTTTCATTCCACTCAATAACATTTGCGAATTGATTATTAAACAATCCCATCTTATTCACTCCTTAACTTTAACTCAATCTTAATCGAATTTAAAAAAATTGTGACACCGGTTAAAAATCTTTAATCCGTTGAAACTGCTCATCCATTTAATCTCACTTATTTATGATAGAAAACTTAACTATTCATATAACCCATAAACCTCATAACAACAAGAATTCCAAACATCACAACTAACATAATCTTGACCCAACTATACGGATACGTTCCATCAATTCGTCCAGTTTCACCATTGATTACAAATTTATACTTCTTTCCTTTATAATCATATTGCGCACTATAGACAGGTAATAACACGTGTTTGAATTTAACGTGATTAAAATGTGATCGAACTGTTATTCCACGTGCCGTATCATAATGCATCAAAACTTCAGCACGTGCATCTTCCTCCAATTGTTGTTGCATTTTCCCCTTCGCAACATTAAAACATTCTTTTACTCCGTGTGAATAACGTTCAGCTTGATAACCCGCTAAATATTCAGGCTTATATAACTCTAAACGGTCAATTGTATTGAACGGTTCAACCCCTGCCATGACCGAATTATTAAAATGCTCTGATCCATTCACTAATACATCATCAAAAAAGTGACTCACCGACCCGTGCACATTATACCAACGCACTTTTGTCACTGTCTGTTTCTTATCATTCACTTCTTGTGTCACCCGATAATAGCGCCCCCCTTGACCATTGTATACGCCATGTGTTTGGGCATCATAAGTCCAATAAGGAACGTAAATTCCTTGTAGCTTTTCACTTTGATACAAGACTTTTAAATTATTGGGAGCTAACCAACGCTGTTTAAACCATTTCTCCATCACGTCATGTGCCTGATGTTGATCAATCTTAAACGGCAAAATCCCTTCTGGTTTAATTCCCGCATTTTGTTTCGATTTCAAGATATGCGATGAGCCACAGTAAGAACAAAACGCGGCTGTTTGATGGCGTTCCACAACGGTTTGCCCCCCACAACTTTCACATTCAATCACTTCAACTTCATCATTCCAAGAAGACTTTTCTTCCATTGAACTAACCTCTGAAAAATCATATTCTTTCACCGGTCGCGCGTCTTCAATAACACGTTCTGACTCACAATAGGGGCATTTTAACGCCTGTGTTTTTACATCAAACGTCATGGCTCCACCACAACTCTCACAATTAAAAACTTCAACTTCATTTTGTTCATTCAAGATAATCAACCCCCTATTCAAAAAAAGGTTGCAGCAGTTAAATTAGCTACAACCTACTCAATTTAGCGCACAATGTTAGAAATTTTAAACGTTACTTAATTCAACTCATTTTTTAAGGCTGCTAATTCATCATCAATCACGCTAGTTGTACCACGTTTTAGTGACGCTAATTCATCTTCTACCGACGAAGAAGAACTTGTTGCATATTTATTCATTAAAGCTTCTGTTTCATCAACGGGTACCGCATTTAAATCTGCCATGGCATTCGCCTCATCAAGCATGCGGTTCGCTTTTTCTTCCATACGTGAAAATGCAGAAATACTTGCCCCACTATTGTCAACTGAGCTTCCGATTTTATTTAATTTGGCTTGCATATTCGCTGTTGCCACTTTGGCTTTAATACTTTCACGACGCGCATTCAATTCTTGAATTTGCGACACTAATTTATCATGCATCTCACGCATCTGTTTTGCATTTTGCGAAGCTTTTGCTGATTTTTCTTCAAGAACAGTTTGTTTTTCAGTAAGTGTTGCTTTTTTATTTAAGAAGACACGAGCATCGTCATCTTGTCCCGCTGCAATCGCACGTTTGGCATAATCAAGCATCTTATTTACGTCAATTACACACGCATCTAATTCTCTTTTTGAACGTGACTCTTCAGCCATAATAGCCGCTGTTTCTGCTTTTACTTTCCCTAAATCATCATTTAAATTTCTTAAAATTTGATCCACCATTTTAGCTGGATCTTCACACTTATCTAAAACTGCATTAACATTCGCTGACATAATATCGGTAAAACGCTTTAAAATTGACATCTTAATCTCCCCTTTATCCTCTTCCTATTATTACCTATTCTATCGCTTTTATCTTGAAAACACAACGGTTTCGAGGGTGTTAGTCAAAGTTTTTACATTTCGTCTCAAACATAAAAAAAGGTGCTCAAATGAGCACCTACTGGCATTATATTTAATTGATGAAATATCCACTCATTTACCTCTATTACACTTTATGATTGATTCAAATTAAAGGTTGATAAGATTCTTGGAACGGGTTTATTTAAAGTTATTTCTACCTCTGGCCCATCCTCATTTTTTGATGAAGGTGAGCTAATTATTTAAAATTAATTCTCTTCATCATCAGGACCTCTTATTCTTTTGTTTCAAAACTTGGTAAGTTCATCCCTTCTTCCCAAATTAAAAGAAGATCTTTTTCATTATATCCTTGGTAGTAAAATGAAGTAACATTTATTTCTTCATCATTAGTAGGATATTCATCAAAGGATGCTTGAATATAGTTGATTAAATCTTGTTCTGTATAATCATTAGGAAGTTCATGTTCAAAAATATATCCTATTTTCCCCGTTTTAGGATCTAATACTAAGGTGGTTCCATGTTGTTCTGTGATAACATTTCCATTACTATCTCTAGACTTTCTGGCGATATATTCTCTTTTAAATGTAAGTGTTCCATAATGTGGCATAGTATTTTCTTGACGAATCCCTGGCTCAATAGACTTAATGGCATAGGGTTCTGTTGATTGGACGGTCATGTAGAGATAACCATTATCTAGTTGGTACAAATCCTTTATCATAATAAATTCACTTTTAACTTCTGTCGTAATTCGTTCAAATAATTGATTGTATGCGAAGTATAATCCACTACTTACTAACCACGCAATAAATATACCTAACATTAAATTCGCTACCTTTACTTTTTTCATATATCGTTTTAATTTTTTGGCTTCCTCTCGTGAAAGGTGTTCGATTTCTTTTTCATTTGTCTGTAATATGTCATAAATTTTTGAACACGGCTCACAGTTGCTTAAATGTTGATTCACTGACTCATTTGTATACTCACTTGTTAATCCCTCTATATAATTAGGCAATAGATCTTGTACGATTTCACAATTTAATTTCTGTTTCATCTAATCATCCTTCCATTAATTTTTGTTTGGCCCGATAAAATGTCACTCGAGCCCAATTTTCGCTTTTATTTAAAATATCACCGATTTCAGAAAAACTTAGTTCCCCACTAATCCTTAAATAAATCACTTCTTTACAAATAGGCTCTAAGGTATGAATTTTTTTAAACAGCGCGACTTTATCCTCACTTTTAATCAAGTCATGTTCTGGATTAACAGTCGTTGCAACATTAAATGCAACTTCATCGTAAGAGACAGTGTCTAATTTCTTTTTTTCTAATTGTTTATAAAATAAATGTTTTGCAATTTGACACAACCACACAGATACTTTACATTCTCCTTTAAAATTTTTAATCGTTTTAGATGCCTGATAAAATGTTTCTTGTGTTAACTCTTGAGCTAAATCAGAATCCTTTGTCAAACATATCAAATATTTATATACCGTCTGCGCATATTCCAAATACATGTGCTCGAGCTTATCCATCGCTTCACCTCCTACTACATAAGTCCGATTAAGTTACGGTTCGTTACAAAAAAAATATAATCTTTAGTTTTTTTATGATTTTTCTCCTAAATGATGCCTTTAATAAGAATTATACATCATTTATGGTAAAATTTATATTTTTGCAATTCGCCGTTTTTTTGTTTCCATCAAATTTAAAAATCCCCTTATCTTTTATTAGATAGGAGCTAAAAATATTGTAGGCAGCTATGCCTCAATATCATCTAACTAATCATGTTTAAACAAAAGAAATTTACTATACTAATCAAAGCATTATTTGAACTCCCTATATTCATAAGACTCATTGCCTGTCACCATTTCAACTCAGTCATCTATTTATGAAAATGTTTAATCTTAAATCCTTTATGTCTAATAAAAAATAATAGTGTGATTTCTAATCTCCTAAACCTATTGATATATATTACATTAATCACCTTCTATGATATGGCTGCATTAACTCTATATTAAAATTTACTTTATCACGATCAACACCACCACCCCATAATCTCTCTTCCCCATTTTTCTCATCCGTCCTATTCTTTTTATACTGACTTTAAATACTTTTTCTGTTCAATGATCTAGAAAAGTCAGCATACACCGTGAATACATTCACCGTGCATACTTTTTACCATTATTTATTAAACTTTTACACTTTATTCCTTTCAAACTCGTTGCGCATGCAACAAAAAGATGTTATGATACTCACTGTTAAATTCGTTGCGTATGCAACGAAAATGTGAGAGGGGAGATTTTTATGAAATCAACAAGCCATCAACAAAATCTAGGGACAGACAGCATTCTGAAATTACTAATAACTTTTTCTATTCCTGCGATTATCGGTATGGTCGTTAATATGCTTTATAATGTCGTCGATAGAATTTTTATCGGAAACATCCCTGCAATTGGGGGATTAGCTATTACTGGGGTTGGCGTTACTATGCCCGTTACACAAATTATTACTGGTTTTGGGATGCTAATCGGAATTGGGACAGCCGCTAGTATCTCAATTGCGTATGGTCAAAAGAAGAATGAAGACGCACAAAAATATTTAGGTAATGGCTTTATTGGAATTGTCTTTATCAGTATCATAATCGCCATTTTTGGAAATTTATTTGCCACTCAAATATTAACTCTGTTTGGTGCGAGTGAATCAACATTACCTTATGCCTTAAGTTATATCAGACCATTATTGTTTGGTACTATTTTTAATTTACTTGCCTTTGCATTAAATAACTCAATTCGTTCAGATGGATACCCAAAACTAAGTATGTATACGATGATTATTGGCGCTGTGATTAATATTATTTTAGATCCGATCTTAATCTATGGGCTAAAAATGGGAATCCAGGGGGCTGCCTATGCAACTGTCATCTCACAAATGATAGCAGGTTGTTGGGTCCTATACTACTTTACAAGAAATAAAAAATCAAACATTAAACTTAATTTATCATCCATGAAATTTAATCCAAACATCATGAAAAACATTTTATTAATTGGACTCGCCCCCTTCTTAATGCAAATGGCTAGTAGTATCGTAACTGTTCTTGCTAATCAATCACTAATGGCCTATGGAGGAGATTTGGCGATTGGAGCCATGGCAATTATCACCTCAATTTCAACCATCTTCATTATGCCAATCTTTGGTCTCAATCAAGGAGCACAACCTATCATAGGTTATAATTATGGTGCTAAGAAATTCACTCGTGTTCGAAAAACATATTCATATAGTCTCATTGGTTCAACTACTATCTTAATCTTAAGTTTCTTGTTCATTCAAAGATTCCCAGAAATTGCAGTAGGACTTTTCAATAACGATCCTGAGCTAACTGATATAACAGTCTATGGAATGAAACTATTCTTATTATCTATGCCTATCATAGGAATTCAAATGACTGCTTCTAACTTTTATCAAGCAGTTGGGCAACCAAAAAAAGCAATGGTGATTGGATTAACAAGACAAGTTATTTTCTTAATTCCAGCTTTCATTATCATGCCAAAACTATTTGGATTACTCGGAGTCTGGTTAGCAGGACCAATTGCTGACTTACTCGCTGTCACTGTTTCTGGATGTGTTATCTTTAAAGACATGAAAAAATATAAGGAAACTGAAGATGAGATAGACCTAGTTGAATCCGAAATAAATCCAATGACTAGAACATCAACATTATCACTTGATGAGTAATTTTAATGATATAATGAGAGTCATATCTATTATTTAAGAACGGAGCGTGTCACATGAAGCTTTATGAATCTGAATCGATAGGGAGATATGTCAGTCACTTCCATCGAAATGGTGTTCGCTATCTCACTGAAAAATACGAAAAATATGGAATTGGTTTTGGTCAATATCAATTTTTAATTCAACTCTATCTAAAAGACGGTTTAAGTCATGAAGAACTAACCGAACTTATTTCAGTTGATAAGGCAACTACGACACGAGCTATAAAAAAATTACAAGAGCTTGGCTATGTTGATATCCTACTTAATCAAAAAGATAAACGAAAATATTGTATCTATTTAACGGAAAAAGCAACAGTAATAAAAGATGAGTTTCTTGACATCTCTCAAACACGAGAAAACGAACTAGTCGGCAGCTTATCAAAAGAAGAACTTAATACCTTATATGATTTACTTAGAAAAGTAGCCAGACATAATCCAGGCTATTTCTACGAGGAAATTGAAAATAATACGTAATAAACTCCAAATAAAAAAGAACTTTCCAAGTTGAAAGTTCTTTTTTACATTTTACTGATACTATTTCCCTAACCAGAAAATAACCTATAAAATACCCAGCCGGATTTAAACTGTTATAGTTATTTTCTTCCTATACATTTATATTTCTATCAAAAGGACACATTCATTATCAAATTAATCCTCATATATGAGTTGGATTTACGCTCAAGCTATACTTTTATCCACTATTTTCCATCTAACAAAAGCTTTTGAGAACAGTATGACATAAGTTCCAATTCTATTCCCCCTTGTTTAATTGTAAAATCAGATTCACTTCATTTTCCTCTTCACAAATATCCAAGAATTCAAATCCGGCTGATTCATAGAGCTTTTTGGCCCATTCGTTCTCCATTTTATACGTTGTGACAATAGAGCGACTATCTTCCTTATATTTAATATACTGAATTAGCGAGTTCAATGCCAATCTGCCATAGCCTTTAGATTGGTGGGCGCTATCAATCATAAATTCCCACAGAAAATAATTTTGGTTAGATGGATTAAATCTGATTAGTATAAATCCGATCATTTGCTTTTCCCAATAAATAGCTAATGGCGTCACCGTATCATAAAAAACATAAGCTTTAGCCAACGACTCAGCATTCTCTCCAACAAAATCTTTCTGAGTTTCACTCACCTTAAGACGACAACATTCCTTGTAATTACTTGCATTAATCGGTTCTAAATGAATCATCCCAATCCCCCTACGTTTTCCTTAAAATCATAATTATTTTTTAAATAATCTATAAACCCCATATATCACAATGGCTAGAACTGCTGTTGAACCTATTTGTAAAATTAACTGATAAGCATCAGGCATAACATATACATCCATAAAAAAACCTCCTACAAAGCAATTTACCTGTTAAAATATACCATATTTTAAATGATAAATCACGAATTCATTTATTATATCTAAACTTAACCTTTGCGAATATATCTAATGAGTAATCTAAAAAATAGATAGGTTCTAATAATCGGTATGGATTTCCAAATCATCTGAACAGACTCTAATAGAAATTGCACCGTCCCATGAATAAACTCTGGC
>JBOFCV010000273.1:0-6898 GCA_051646305.1 Turicibacter sp. | reverse complement strand
AGACGTCCACGAGTGGGACAAGTTCTTAAAAGCTTTACGTATGATACCCCATGGACAAATGGAATTGATTTTAGTAGCCAGTCAAAGGATTCCAAATCGTGTATTGTGTTTTTGAGATATTATGGATGTACGTTGTGCCAATTAGATATTAGAAAATTTATGAGTAGATATAACGAATTCACAGAAAAAGGAATAGAGTTGTACATTGTCTTACAAAGTGATCCACAATTAATGCGTGAACAATTAAATAAAGAGGACGTTCCATTTAACATGATTTGTGATCCAAATCAAGAGTTATATCATCAATTCTATATTAAACCAGCTGTGAGTCAAGCAGGAATGATTGGGGTAGAAGCTCTTGAAAAAATTAAAGAATCCATGGCTTTAGGAATTGAACATGGGGCATATGAAGGAAATGAACAACAGTTGCCAGCGGTTGTGATGTGTAATGAAAAGGGAGAGATAACTTTTACGCATTATGGAAAAAATGTTGGTGACATTCCAAGTATTGATGAATTATTAACAAACTTATAGGGGGTGGAAAATATGAATATTAAAAAAGTAAGTCTATTATACTTTAGTCCTAATGGAACAACACTAAAAACATTAAGAAATATTGCCCAAGGTTTAGGTGTTAGAAACATTCATGAGATTGATTTAACAGGATTTAATGAACGATGGATTAATCGCCAATTTGATGAGGATGAATTAGTTTTAATCGGATTGCCTGTTTATTCTGGACGTTTGGTATGTACCGCAAAAGAAATTTTAAATCATATGAACGGTCAAAATACGCTGTGTGTTCCTGTTGTCGTTTATGGAAATCGTGACTATGAAGATGCACTGATTGAATTAGTCGAAGGGTTAACGAAAAAAGGATTTAACCCCATTGCAGCAGGAACCTTTATTGGAGAACATTCTTTCTCAAATCAAATTGCAACTAATAGACCCGATGCATTGGATGCGAACAATCAAATTAAGTTTGGAGAAAAAATTAAGGAAATGGTTGAGGAATTAGAGGATGTGACTAGCGTACAAACTAATTTAAATGTGCCTGGTAATAAAACGTATCAACATGCAAATGATTTACCTATTTGTCCAAGTGTTAATGGCGATTGTAAGGAATGTGGGGCATGTATAAAAATCTGTCCGATGAAGGCCATTGATCCAAATAAACCAAGTCGAACAGATAACTTTAGATGTATTCTCTGTATGAAGTGCGTTAAAACTTGTCCGAGTCAGGCTCGACATATTGAGATAGCTAAATTTCATGAGGGAATAGAAGTATTAAAATTTGTTAGTCATGTCCGTCGCGAACCTGAATGGTTTTTTAGTAACTAAAAACACTGGGATGATGTTAATTTAGGGATTTAAAAAATTCAATATATTTATTGGGGGGAATTAATATATGGGTAAAGAAGTGACATCAACAAAGGATTTGAAACGGGTACTTGGATTTTGGGATTTAATGTCAGTGGCAATTGGTCAAATAATTGGAGCAGGTATCTTTGCAATGGTTGGGGTAGGAATTGCAATGACAGGCCGCTCAGTTACAGTAGCTTTCATGATTGCAGCCATCTTTGTTATTATTGCTGCCATTCCATCAATCTTCGTCGGGGGGACGATTCGCTTACGTGGTGGAATGTATACACAAGCAGCGGTATTAGTAGGAGAAAAATTTGCAGGATTTTACACCATTATTTTCATTCTAACAAATTTATCAATCGCGATGTATGCTATCTCATTTGCGGATTATATGCTTGCTTTAGTTCCAGGGCTAAATCCAAAACTTATTTCGATTACGGTGTTAACTATCTTCTTCATTATGAATTTATTTGGTGTAAAAGGCGCAGCTAAATTACAAAATCTCATGGTTATTATTATGGGAATTGCACTTACGGTGTTTGTTTGTTTTGGGGTACCACAAGTACAACCAGGTTTCTTTGATCAACCAGACTTTTTAACAGCAGGTATTGGTGGATTATTATCAACTTCAGCTCTTCTAATTTTTGCGACAGGTGGAGCAAATGTCGTTTTAAATCTTGGGGCAGAAGCCAAAAATCCAACGCGAGATATTCCAATTGTTATTATAGTCGCAACAATTGTTGTCGCTTGTTTCTATGGGTTAATTACAGTAGTAGCAGGAGGCGTATTACCAATTAGTGAAGTAGCGAATCAACCCTTAACATTAGTTGCAGCAAAGATTTTACCATATCCACTTTATGTCTTCTTCATTATCGGTGGGGCGATGTTTGCTTTGTCAACAACATTAAATGCAACACTTGGATGGGTAACAAAACCGATTATGCAAGCTTGTGTCGACGGATGGTTGCCAACAAAATTTGCGGTTCTAAATAAACAGAAAACACCATATATTTTGTTAACGTTCTTTTATTTCTTAGGAATGTTCCCAATCTTAACCGGATGGGATATTGGTGCAATTGCAAGTTTTATCATGGTTCTTTACTTGTTAATCGGTGGAATTATGATTATTGGGACATTACGGTTACCTAAAGTAGCTCCCGTAGCGTGGGCAAAATCTAAATATAAAGTCCCACAGTGGATCTTAGTTGTAACAGTTAGTTTAGCAGTTGGATTCACGATTTTACAAATGTATTTACTAGCGGGTAATTTAACACCATTTGAATTAGCTATGAATGTTGCTATTATTATAGGTGCCTTAATCTATACCTTTGTTCGTCATCGTACGGGAAAAGTTAAGATGGAAGTAAGTTTTGAGGATGCTTAATAAATAATAAAAATGATGCCAGGTGAAGAGTTTCACTTCTCCTGGTATTCATTTATAAATAGGGAAGTGTTTAATAGGGGGGATAGGATGGAATTATGGCAGCCGTATATAAAATTAGTTGATTTCTTGGCGGAGATGATGGGACCAGATACCGAGGTTGTGTTACACGATTTAATTGATTTAGATAATTCTGTGATTGCCATCCGTAATGGACATATTAGTGGGAGAAGTGTGGGGGCACCTGCCACTAATCTAGTCTTAAAAGTTATGAAAGAAGTGAAATACATGGAAACCGATTTTCTTTGTAATTACAAAGGGTATTCTAAATCGGGAAATTTGTTAAAATCCTCTTCGTTATTTATTAGAGATGAAGAGAAAAATATCATCGGTGTTATCTGTGTAAACTCTGATTGTGAGCAATTAGTCAAAGTTAATGAATTATTAAATAACGTCTTGTCTTTTAACAAGAGTACACTGAAGTGTGATGAAATCACCGAAACATTTAATCATAATGTAGAAGAACTCACACTAGAAAGTATAAATCCAATCGTTGAAGCAATGAATATTGATCCGAAACGAATGAATCAAGATGAAAAAATAGAAGTTGTAAAAAAACTAAATGAAAAAGGAATCTTCTTACTAAAAGGAGCTGTGGGGCACTGTGCAAAAACCTTACACATCTCTGAGTCAACGTTATATAGGTATTTAAATAAGATAAAGAAAGAGGAGGGATAAGATGAGTAAAATAATTAACTCACCATTAGCACCCCAAGCAATCGGACCATATTCTCAAGCTGTTGTAGTCGGCGGATTTATTTATGTATCAGGCCAATTGCCGATAAATCAAGTAACAGGTGAATTTGCTGGAACAGATATTGCAACACAAACAGAACAGTCATTATTAAATGTTCAATATATTTTAAAAGAAGCGGGCTATGATATGACCGATGTTATAAAATCTGAAGTGTTTTTAAAAAATATGAATGATTTTGGAGGAATGAATGAAGTCTACGGTAGATATTTTGAAGCACCGTATCCTGCAAGATGTGCAGTTGAAGTAGCAAGACTGCCAAAAGATGCAGCGGTAGAAATTGCAGTAGTGGCGTATAAAGCATAAGTAAAGAAATAAAAAAAGTTTATCTACCCGTTGGGGAGATAAACTTTTTTTATTTAGTAAAGCTTTAAGGTAAATAGGCTAGTAATAAAGAGATAAAACAGTGCTTCACATTAAGCTGCTATTTGACTTTATGTTCGTTAGAAAACAATTTTTATGTATTAACGATAAAGAGGGTTGGAAAAACCATTGTTCTATAGTATGACCGATGGAAAAAGTGTTAAGCGTTTTTGTTAGCCTGATATTCTTAATCTTAAGCTAACGAAAAAGTTTAACAGAAAATGATTACTGTAGCATTGATACTGATTTTACTTGTATAGAGTAAAAAGTAAAGTCGGGGAGCGATTCAGAACATATATTACTAAAAGTTGACTGATGAGATAAAAAAGTGTAATTAAGCAGTCAATGGTAAATTACAAGGTGTCACAAAGAAAGGAAGTTATTAATGAATAATAGAAGCCGAAATACTAATATCAATCAATTATTAAACATGATAAAAAAGAATATGATTTGGGTTATTTGTTTAACAATGCTTGCAGGCGTTGGAGCTGGAGGAATTAATGCCTTTATTATTGATCCAATCTATTCAAGTTCAACAACTATTTTTGTAAGTTATAAACAAAATCAAGATTTACAAATGACATACAATGATATTTTAGCGAGTCATAAATTAATGAATACATATTCTGAAGTAATTAAAAGTCGGCTCGTCTTAGAGCAAGTAAAGAGTCAATTAAATATGGATGTGACAATAGAGGAATTAGAAAACATGATAACCGTTGAGGCCGTCAAAGATACAGAAATTCTTCGTATTACTGTTGAAAATAAAGATGCTTTGTTGTCAGCTGATATAGGTAATACTATTGCAACTATTTTTCAGAATGAAATAAAAAACATCATGGAAGTAGAATCAATTGCTGTCATTGATATCGCAAATGTACCTCTTCAAGCAAGCAGTCCAAATATTCTATTAAATACTGTGATTACGATGGCAGTCACTGGAATGGCAAGTTTTAGTGTGTTATTTGTAATTGAATATCTTAATGCTGAATTAAAGTCAGATGCCAAAAATTAGTCTAAATAGCGTTAATCAGATCATTCTAAATAGGTTTTCAGCATATAGACGTATATTTAGATGACAAAATCCTTGATTAATATCGTATTTGAGCTGTCTAATTGGCTAACTAGTATGTGAAATATCTATTGGAGTTAATGGAGAAATCTATATTTTAAACTTTCGTAATCAGCGGAATTTACTTTTGAATGACGTGAATGAATGATGACATTTAGCTAAATGAACCTTATAAGATTCTATTTTGTATTTAGATATTTAGGTAAAAATCTAAATATTTGGTAGGTTTTACAACATAACAAATTTTTAATTGAGCATAGATTGAGTTTGATAGATAAATTAAAACCATCTATCTAAATTTTAAATAGTAATGAGGTTACAACATGAATAACACAAATGATTTTGTGCGATTGAAGCAAATGTTACAAGAAAGTTCAACTGAAATAACACCTAATACAACTAATCGATATCTTCTTATTAAACGGACAATCGATATCATGTGTTCGCTAGCAGGCGCTATTATTGGATTTCCATTCCTATTAGTTTTTGGGATTTTAGTTTATCTTGAATCCCCTGGTCAGGTCATCTTTGTTCAAAAGCGCGTTGGAAAAGATGGGGAAATATTTAAACTGTATAAACTCCGTTCCATGTGTTTAGACGCTGAAAAAGAAGGACAGAAATGGGCAGAGAAAAATGATAAAAGAATTTTAAAAGTTGGAAAAATCATTCGAAAATTAAGAATTGATGAGATTCCGCAAGTTTATAACATTTTAAAAGGGGATATGAGTATCGTTGGTCCAAGGCCAGAAGTCTTAAAACTAACCTGTGACTTTAATGAGATACATCCCGGATTTATCGATCGATTGAAAGTCAGACCAGGATTAACCGGATTAGCGCAAGTAAGTGGAGGGTACGATATGAAACCTGGCGAAAAGTTAGAAAAAGATATCGACTATATTAAAAATCAGAAAACGAGTCTCGACCTATGGATTATTTTGAAAACCGTTTGGGTTGTAGTAAGTGGGAACGGTGCAAGGTAAGCATTTAAAATAAGAAATCTGGCACACGAGTATATAAAAAGATTTAGTTAAAAACAAGAATTACTCTGACTAATTGAGAGTAACAAAATTAAGACGTTTAAAAGATACTATCAAAAAATCTCTGAACCAAAAGGGTTTCTCTCAAGATAGAGAAGAGAACCAAAAAGCTACGGAGCAAATAACTAGCAAGAAGAAAGGGGGAAGAGGCTTGATAAGAATACTAGATGTTGCATCAACAGATCAAGGTGCTTATCGATTACTGCGTACTCGAGTAAAGAAGATAGATAAGGATTCGTCCTTTGAAAATTTTATTATTTGTCCATCCGGTCCATGGCAAAAAAAGATGTTAGAACAGCAGGTGAAATGGATTGAATTTGAGGTGAGTCGCGGCTTAGGTATATTTAATATCTTCAATGAAATCAAACAAATGGAACGTATTTTACTGCAATATAAACCTGATATTGTCCACTCTCATAATTCAAAGACGGGGGCTATTGCACGGCTTTCTGTTTGGTTAGTCAATCGAAAATATCACTTGCAGATTAAAATGATTCATCAGGTACATGGGTACCATTTTACAAGTTTTAAAGGATTTAAAAAGTTGCTGTATTTACTTATTGAAATCGTATTAGCCATGATGAGTGATAGCTTATTATTTCAGAATAAATATGAGCTAGCATTATCTGAAAAGTATAAAATGGATAAATTTACTGACTTAGTTTATATCGGGAATGGTGTGGATTTAGATGAATTTGAAAAAATAAAACCTCAATCCGGTAAACAAGGCACCAAAAAAATTGTATGTATTGCACGTATTGAACCCGTTAAAAATCATCTGATGCTACTTGAAGTCATCAATCAGTTAAAAAATAGTAATAACCAAGAAAATTTCAAATTAATCATCATTGGAGAAGGCGATATCA
>JBOFCV010000232.1:0-3857 GCA_051646305.1 Turicibacter sp. | reverse complement strand
GATTATTGCCTGCGCAATGACTCCGGTTGGCCCGAAGTGTGAGATGATAACATCAGGCTGAAAACCTCTAATTTCGGAGTCAGCTGCATAAAATGCATTTACCGCGCAAAATGCCAAAAGTCCATCATCAGCTAAAATTTTGAAACGCTGCGGTTTTGTGAATGAATTTATAACTGATTGCAGAAATATTTTATATTTACATGCCCACTCATCTTTACTAAAAAGATAATCTGACTTACCAAGAATATCTTGAGCATCGATCTCATCATGTAGCATGACCTCATGATTTCTTCTAATCGACAAGACTCTTACGTCATAACCCCACTTTATCATTGATACTATTTGGTTTAAAACGAATGTTTCAGATAATGAGGGGAATTCACCGACAAAAAAAAGTACTTTTTTCATTTTAAAGAAACCACGTGCGTTGCTAATTGATGCCAAGAATATTTTTCAGAAACAAATTCTCTATTACATCCACGCTTATAGTTATGTAGCGTAGAGATAATTATATCAGCCAAGCTTTTAGCTTCAGGATTACAATAGGCTGCGTATTTAGAGCATATTTCATGTGTAGCTGTCGTAATTCCTACCCCCTCGAAGGCAACGATAGGTAAATCACAAGACATGGCTTCCAATATTGTCTGCCCAAATGGCTCATATCTTGATGACATAGCAAAAACATCACACAGTGGGTATATTTTTTCAGGCGTTGATATTTTTCCCAAAAATACAACTCTATTATCAATACCAATAGACTTAGCTTGCTCCTCCAAGCTAACTCTCTCTGGACCATCACCAACAATGATACATTTATATTCATCTGGGAGATACAGCAAGGCTTCAATTACAATGTCAAATCCTTTTGCCTTTACCAATCTACCAAGACAGAGTATCAATATGCTATTTTGGGGCAGGCCGCAATTATCAATAAATTTGTTCCTTAATTGCCCATCATTATCTCTAGGCAAAAAACGTAAAATATCGACACCTGGGCGTGTTAGTGTCATCTTATTTTCAACAGCTCTATTTACATGAAGCGCCTGCATGGTCATATTTTGACTAAAAACGCATACATTGTCAGCCAACTGTAAGGCCAACTTATCACACAGGTGATGTATCATCCTTTTAGCTTGGCCTAGAATATCACCATGCAAATTACTTTTTGATTGTTGAAAATAAGCAAATCCGGGCACCACATATACGACAGGACATGAAAGAACACTCTTTACCACAATAGTTAAAAATTGATTCCTTGATATGCATAATTCAAAATTTTCGCCCCGTAATATAAGCAATTTACGGAATAAATCTAGCAGCATAAAGATAAAATTTAGTTTACCTAAGAGTCCTCCACTAAACCTATTTCTCTTGAATTTTATTACACCTTTATGCTCGCCCTCAAAGGGAGGTGTCTCTTTAGTTCCAACTAATAGACTGACAGAATAGCCGAGATTCTCATACTCATCCTTTAAATGCCTGATTGAGTTCTCAACACCACCAACTTCAGGTAGATAGCTTATATTACAGATCAGAATTTTTTTCATTTTTTGAATACCAAGCCATATTAACTGAGTAAGAAAACAAGAACCAGAAAAATACATAACCAGGCCAAGCAAATTTTATAAATACTGCTGCCAGTAGAATTTTTTCTTTCACTGAAAGTTTGGATAAGAAAAGCCCCATTAACAAAATAAGAGTTAGGAGCCCACCAATAACAAAACCAAATATGGTTATAAGACTTGAATAAACGGTTGTATCTCCAAGGCCATCTAAACCATAAAACATATTCTTTCTAATCAACCCATAACCATATAAAAAGAGATCTTTATTATTTATGAACTCAGTTATAACCTTCATCTTTGTTAAATTACTAGGATCTAATCCTGATATGGTATTTTCATATCTCAACAAAATAAAATCTGATGAAAAATACCCGATAACAATTAACATGACAGATGTAATTAATACACTGACAATATTGAATCTAATTGATGAAACAACATAAAACAAGGAGACCAAAATAATTGCCATGGCTGACCAAGTCATCAACATGCATGTCGTTCCCAGCAAGATATATCTATCTATACCGTTCCCATTGAATAGATATCGAATAACAATGAATGAAAACATGTAGGCTGAAAATATTGATGGCTCTTCAAATATCCCACTAGCTCGGAAAACATCTACACCATTAAAGGAATACATTGCACGAATTTCATTCCCCCCAGTCAACTCTCCAAAATCAATCTTCACCCCTATAGAATGATAAAGAACAAGCTGAGCAATGAGAATACCACAATGAAAAACAATTAAATTTTTTGTCAAACCTAACCAAAACTTTGAACTATAAAAATAATCATTCAGAGAGTTAATTAGACATGATAATATAAATATAGATATTACAGATGTAACATAGAAATAGTGTGCATATAGCTCTATAGAGTATTTTCCATTAGTGAAAAGCAACAGCCAAGATAAAAGCAACAACACTACAGGAAACACACCAGAAATGACAATTCTATGGGCTAAGAACTTACCTTGCGAAAAGAATAAAACAAACAAAGATATGGCAATGGGCAGAGAGAATGTAACAAAAAAAACACCAAGTGGACTTGCTATTTTCAATGTCATTAAAATAATTATTAATTTTAATGCAAGTTCTATTTTCATATTTAAACTCTTTTCAGAATCCCTCTAATAACATAATTAGAAAAATAATAAACTGAGTTCATAGCTGGTATTTTTTGATGCTCTCTATATATCCTCCATTGATAACCCATCATTTTTACTTTGTTTGATGATAAACTTTTTTGTGAAACCCTGTAATAAGATAGAGGCTCTTTAACACCGAGAAAAAAACTGCCTAATTTTGTTATATCAAGCCATGCTAGATAGTCTTCATGTCCAACAGACTTAAATTTCAATTTCCCCAATTTTTTTACATTATATATCACGGTTAGGCATCCAACTGAATTGGACTTGAGTAAGTCCTTATACCCTATTTTTTTCTTAACTTTTCGAACACCGATCACATTTTCTTTTTTATCAGAAAAAACATAGTAAGACGAACATGAGATTTCTGCATGATGACGTTTCATTTCATTCAATTGAAATTTCAGTTTATTTTCACACCACAAATCATCACTATCTAAAAAAGCAATATACTCTCCAGTAGCACAATCAATAGCTTTATTTCTACTTTTAGCCACACCAAGATTCACATTATTAACAATAAGCTTTATTCTTGAATCGGTCGCAGCGAAACCGGATATGATTGCAATAGTGTCATCTGAAGAGCAATCATCTACAATCAAAAGCTCAAAATTATCATGAGTCTGCCTAATAACAGAGTTTATACTTTCTTTTATAGTTGCAGATGCATTATATGCAGGCATTATTATTGAAACTAACTCATTCACTAGAAAAACCTCAAACATTAAATGAAATTTACTGTCCCATCCCAAACAACACCGTCTTGACTGTCAGCAGCAGGATCTTGATATCCAACATCAGGCTTTGATGCTTGATATAGAAGATATCGTATTTATGCTTCCACACGGCATCTTCAATGGATGCGCCGTAGGGATATTTGACCTGGGCCAGGCCGGTAATGCCGGGTTTGACTGCATGACGGAAGCGATAGTACGGAATAACGGCTTCCAGCTCTTTGACAAATACTTCCCGCTCGGGTCTTGGGCCAACCAGAGACATTTCCCCTTTAAAGACGTTGATCAGTTGCGGCAGTTCATCAATACGGGTCTTGCGAATGAAACGGCCAACACGAGTGACTCGGGCGTCGTTCTTGCTTGCCCATTGAGCACCATTTTTTTCGGCATCGTTTCGCATAGAGCGGA
>JBOFCV010000223.1:0-9196 GCA_051646305.1 Turicibacter sp. | reverse complement strand
TTTAAAATCATTTTTTATGATTACATTATTTGTCATCTTAATGATTGCATTTGAATTGCTACCACTTTTAGTTTCAGCTATTTTGCTTCCATCTCTATATTTAATGAGTGGTATTGTTCCAGTTAATATTGCTTTTGCTTCATGGACAAACACAACGGTTTGGATTGTTGTGGGTGGATTTGTTTTTAGTAACGTGTTAGATGAATGCGGACTTTTAAAACGTATAGCTTATTTTGTGATTAGAAAATGTGGTGGAACGTATAAAGGGGTAGTGTTTGGATGTTTCTTTATAGGAATCTTACTAAACTTAATTACATTTTGTAATGGTTGGTTAGTCGCAAGTGCACTTGTTTATGGGGTATGTAAAGCGATGGATTTAAAACCATCAAAAGAATCTTCTTTAGTTTGTTTTGCAGGAACCATAGGAGCAACAGGAAGTACCATCTTCTTATACTATCCAGCCTACTATTCTATGATTGAAACGGCAATACAACAATTTATTCCAGGCTATAGTATGTCAATGCTTGAATCATTTATGTATAACGGTATTTGTTTACTATTTTACATTTTAATCATCTTTATTTTAATGAAAATTTATAAAACAGATAAAACAGGAATAAAGTTTGGTAAGAATCTATTTGATGAAAAATACAAAGAGCTTGGAAAAATGAGTACTAAAGAGAAAAAAGCAGTGGTTATGATTATCTTATTATTAACGTACTTATTCTCAACACAATTCACAGGTCTCCCAGCTGCATATGGATTTATGATTATGCCTTTTATCATGTTCTTACCTGGAATCGATATTGGAAGTAATAAAGCGATTGAACGAGTTAATTTCTCAATGGTCTTCTTTGTAGCAACTTGTTTAGGAATTGGACTTGTAGGAGCAAATGTTGGATTTGAGGAATTTTTAACAAATATCGTTGTGCCAATGTTAGAGGGACAAAATGTTTTAGTTGCGTGTGTAGCATTTATGATCTTTGGGACGTTAGTTAACTTCTTTATGACGCCAATGGCAATGCTTGGTGGTTTATCAATTCCATTTGCTACAATTTCCGTATCATTAGGAATAAGCCCAATCGCAACATGTATGATTTTATTATACACATGTGAAATGGTTTTCTTACCGTATCAATCAGCAGGAAATCTAATTATGTATGGATATGGTATGATGTCAATGAAAGACTTCATTCTCCAACAAAGTTTAAAATCTCTCGTTATGTTTATTGGATTTATTTGCATCATATATCCATTATGGAATCTATTCGGTTTAATGTAACAACCAGTGAAAAAGATGAATTCGATTTGTAATTGAAATCATCTTTTTTATTTTGGGATAGGGATGATTTTTTACCCCAATGTTAAATATAAAACTTGTAGGGTTTATAGTCTAATAATGACTATAAACTAAAAATCAATCTTAGGGCTTATTATTTAGAAACTTATAAAAAAGACTATAAGTGTAACTTATCCATTGTTCAAATTTAGTAAAGTAAAATAATTAAGAAATAAATTATTACGATTGGTAAAATTGATAGCATTAAACTTTTTTTAATATTTAGAAAGACATATTTTCAGATTAGTACAATTAAAACGGATTATTACCACTACTATAACTTATAACTGATTATACATAAAAAAAAGATTAATCTCAATTTAGTAGGATCTACTATACTCAGATTAATCTTTTTGTTTGTATTCATTTTTTTGTAAATGTTGTGGACGTGTATTTTTTTGGTGGAGATGGGGCGTTCCGGTTAGTATCCACGTCCCATCTTTACCGATCATTGGAAGTATAATTTGAATATGGACTACATTTCTAGCTGGAGATTGTTAATATTGATATTAAATTCATATTTGTTTATAAATTCACTTAGTCCTTTATAAAAAGAAGAGGGTCTATTTTGCATTTTAAATAAGAATAGAGCATCAGTCAGATATTTAGTTGCTTGTTCTGAATTATTAGATACTTGCTCATAAATAGCCATATTGCAATAAAGAAAGGGAAGTCTAGTCAAATTGAAATTTCTATACAATACAAATCTTCTTTAATGAATAAAACTTTGAGTATTCGTACTGTGCCGTTTAAAGTTAGATATTCCTAATTGGATAACAATGCTTGGCAATAGAAAAATAGTCTTCTAAATGAATATTGTCCTCGATATAACTTATTAATTGCTATAAATTAATATGGTGGGTAGTACTTTTTAAGTTCCATGTAACAATGATAAATAGCATGTGCTAAATCTAGTTGTTACAATGTTAGTAAAGATAAGTTAAATTGTTCGTTTAGTAATAGAGATTATAAAAAATTAATTGCTTTATTTAATAAGTATACTGACCATAAGTTACAGTATCAATACAACCCCTACTATGCACAAAATGACTTATACATTCTTTAAAAAATCTTTAAGGATAGGGATGATTACGTTTAGAGGTTAGTTTGGAACTACGAAGCTTAATTCTTAAAATAATTAGTTTCTTACGGTTTCTTTTTGTTGGTTAAGTTAACCATGTAAGTTATGATAAGCAAAAAGCGTTATTGACAATATTGCATATTGAGTTATTCATAAGAATCACATATAATATTAGTATATAAATAGTTCAGTAGTGCGAAAGGAGAATTTTGAATGTTTGGTCCGATTCCATATCCTCCAAAAACTTTGGCATAGCATGAGCTAATGTCCAAAAAATAGTTAAATTGAACACTAGCTTGTGCTAATCCTAAATTATATATTTTAGGAGGAGCTATATGAGCTATATTAAAGCAATAGATGTATTACCATTAGAGATTATTGAAGAAATTCAAAAATATACTGATGGTGCCATAATTTATATTCCTAAGAAAAAAGAAAAAAAGCTTACTTGGGGATCAAGAACTAACACAAAGAAAAACCTTTCATGCCGAAATCTAATGATTTTTCAGGAATTTCAAGAGGGGTTATCACATAAAGAATTATCACAAAAATATTTCTTAGATATAAAAAGTATTCAGCGAATAATTAGGCAAATGAACCTAAATAATAAATTTTAAAAGATGTGCTCAAAATAGCACATCTTTTTTTTAGAATCGTCTTTGTTCTCATTTCTTGATTATTATATGTTATCTTTAAGTAGTTACATGAGAATATAAAATAAATGTATAAAGATCATTGAAGGAAGTGAGCATAACGTGAATAAAGCCGTAGCAGAAATAATAGAGATTACAAAAAAATATAATTTGAATATTTTAGAAAATTCGCTGATTTTTAATGAATCAGGAATGGATTTTTTAGTAGTATTTGCAAAAGATGTTGATGATAAAGAATGGGTTTTAAGGTTCCCAAGGCGTGACGATGTTATTCAAACTACAGAAGTTGAAAAAGATATACTAGATTTAGTAAATCAAAACGTGAATTTTGAAACACCTAAGTGGGAAATATATCAAAATGACATGATTGCATATCAAAAATTAAAAGGATTCCCTATGGGAACAATTAATCATGAAATTCAAGATTATGAGTATGAAATGGACATTAATAATATTCCTTTGTGCTTTTATGAAAGTTTTGCTAAATTATTAGTTGATTTACATGCAATATCACCTGATAAAGTTGTATCCCCCCAATTAACGGTATTTTCAGTAAACGAAATTCGGGAAGATATGAGATGTCGAATGGAAAAAATTAAAGAAACGCTTGGTGTTAGTGAAGTGCTTTGGAATCGTTGGCAAATATGGCTAAATCAAGATGAGCTATGGCCAAAAGAAGTTGGATTTATACATGGAGATGTTCATCCAGGCCATATCTTAATTAATTCTAAAAGTGAAGTAACAGGGCTTATTGATTGGACAGAAGGAAAAGTCTCTGATATCTCAATCGATTTTGTAGTCTTCTATAAACTATTTAATGAATCAGGACTAGACAAACTAATTTCAGCGTATAAAAATGCAGGGGGTTATGTCTGGCCTAAAATGAAAGAACATATTATTGAACTAACGGCAGCATCTCCAGTAGCTATAGCTGAATTTGCTTTGAAATCTCAACTTGATTCCGTAATGGAATACGCTAAATACGAACTTGGTATTGCTTAATAATTGAATTATATAGTAAATTCAATGAAAAGATTTGTTTTTACAAGGTGATTTTAAGGAGGAACGAAAATGTACTACATATTTATGTAAAGTTACCTGATTAGGTCGTAGGGTTTTCCTACGAACAGATAGATGAAAAAAATGCGACTAAATCAGGAGGATTATTATGGAGTTATTGATAAACGCAAAAGATATAAATTTACAATTTAGCGGACGTGATATATTAAGTATAGAGCAGTTAAATATATATGAATATGATCGTATTGCATTGATAGGATTAAATGGTGCTGGAAAAAGTACATTATTAAAAATTCTCATAGGAGAGATAGAAATACCTGAGTGTAAAATAAATCGACTAGGGACAATGTCGTACATCCCTCAATTTGATGAACATGTTTTACATAATTGTAATGATTTTTCTATATATAGTAAATTAGGCATTTCTAAAATAGCAGAAGAAAATATGAGTGGTGGACAAGAAACTCGCTTGAAGATAGCGAATGCACTTTCAACTCAAGTTAATGCAATATTAGCAGATGAACCCACTAGTCATTTAGATCGTGAAGGAATTAACTTTCTAATCCAGCAATTTAAATATTTTGCGGGGGCAGTCCTTGTTATTAGTCATGATCGTTATTTTCTAGATCAAACAGTAAATAAGATATGGGAATTAAAAGATGGAAAAATTACAGAATACTGGGGTAATTATTCAGATTATCTTATTCAAAAAGAGCAAGAACGAAAAAGTCAAGAGAATAATTACCAAATGTATGTAAAAGAACGTAATCGTCTTGTGGATGCGGCTAAAGAAAAGCGTAAACAGGCAGAAAAAATAGAAAAGAAAGCGAATAAAAACTCGAAAAATAAGAGTAAGGAGGCTGGTGGACGTCTCTCACATCAGAAAACAATAGGAACTAAACAAAAAAAGATGCATAATGCAGCTAAAGCTATAGAACATAAGTTAGCTAATTTAGAGGAGATGAAAGCTCCAGAAAATATTCAAACCATTCAATTTAGGCAGAGTAAGGTACTAGAGCTTCACAATCCATATCCAATTATGGCTAGTGACATAGGTAAAAAAATTGGAGATAAAGTATTGTTTGATAAAGTATCTTTTAGCATTCCCCAAGGGAAAAAAATAGCTTTAGTAGGTGACAATGGGTCAGGAAAGACTACTCTAATGAAAATGATTTTTAACCACGAAGAGGGTATTTCAATTTCACCTAAAGCAAAAATAGGATATTTTGATCAAAATGGATATAAATATAATGGAGATTCAAATATTATAGAATTTATGCAACAAGATTGTGACTATAATATTTCAGAAATTCGTTGTGTATTAGCTACTATGGGATTCTGCCAAAAAGATATCATCAAAAAGTTATCTGTTTTGAGTGGCGGTGAAATAATGAAGTTATTATTAGCTAAATTACTGATGGGAAAATATAATATATTATTATTAGATGAACCGAGTAATTTTTTAGACATAAAGAGTTTAGTAGCATTAGAGAAACTCATGAAAGATTATACGGGGACTATAATATTTGTTAGTCATGATCAAACATTAGTCCAAAATGTAGCAGATATTATTTACGAAATAAATAATAAAAGTTTGAATCGAGTTAAATAAAAAATAGAAAGTTATGTTATTGAAAAGTAGGGTTAGGTCCCTTATTTCAATAAAAGAAACCAGTATATAAGAAACTGCGTCGTAGTTGAATGTATTGGCACTTTGGTATTGTAAAACTCATAGGAAATACACCATTATTTGTGTGTAGATTCTACGAGTTTTTTTGGCTAACTTTAAAAGGGATTATGCGCATAATGGTGGTAATAGGTACAATACACCTCAAATTAATATAAGATGGTAGCTTGTAATAAGATTAACTGATTGAAAGTGGTTTTAGCGAAGTGGGTTAAACTACGTATAGGAAAAAACAGATCTAATTCCAGAAACAATGTCTGATCTTAGATCTGTTTTTTCCATGTAAATATTTCATACGAGAGTTTTATGGTGGAGATGGGGGGAGTCGAACCCCCGTCCGAAAACACCGATCACTTAACGTTCTACAAGTTTAGTCTGTTATCAGATTTAACGATTTGTGTGCTAACAGACGGGCGCACAAGATCGCGAGCTTGGAAGGTCTCTTACAGTTTGCTCAAACGGCGCATTCTGTCGTATCCCACTGAAGTGAGCCTAAACACGCCACATGGGCGATGGGGTGAGTAGGCAACGGTTTATATTAAGCCGCTAAAGAATAGTTTGTGTTTCCAATTATTAAATCCTCAACTGTTTAACGTGAGTGACCACGACTTGCTGATTAAGCTCAAATGCCCCCGTCGAATCCGTAACATCCCCAGGTTAGTTTGAAGCGTAAGCCTATTATACTCGATTTTAAACTTATTTACAAGTCATTAAGATTGTAAATGAAATCCAAAGACACCAATTATTATATGGACTTTTTTTGAAATTATAAGTGAATACAGACATAATTGTTAAAAATGTTTAATATACTTTAAATCTGTCTATACTAACGGTGTAGTTTCTGTACAAATTCTAAATGAGGTGAAACATGATTGCCCACATATTAAAAATTAGTATGATGATTTCATCATTAGTATTTTTAAAAGTGCCAGTAACAGAAGGAACTCAAATCCCTAATATGGATTTATTAAGACCCATTTCATCCTACGAAGGATATGAACGTTTTAATGAGAAACGAACAAAAAGCATGGGACATGCTAAAAAAACTATCCAAGAGATAGATAAAGTAAGTAATCAATTAATAATGGCAGAAACCACACCGTTTATAGACAGTTCAAATCAAATCACGCAGCTTTATAATCAGTATGAGGAGAAGGTATCTGAATATATGATTGATGCAGTCGATGAAAGTTTGAATCTAATAATGGAAACAGAAAAGATAGAAGGCAATGAAGTTTCCATACCAAATGAACAACCCATTGTTTTAGAAGAAAATAAGATGACTAGTGAGTCAGCTATTACTGAGGAATGGGTGGATGTCATTGCAAATGAAGGAATTGAGATAGCTGACCCAAATCCAATTCAACCAGTGGATGTTGTAGATCCAAGTGGTAATAGTGCGTATCAATCGACAACGCCTGAAGAAAGTGGTATCGTTAATCTAGATGATTCAAATGAATTTGATAGTTTAAATGTTGATTCTCCTGTTATCCAAGAAGAAGTAAATGAAGAAATTGAAGAAATTGAAGTTTACCAAGATTTTCGTCAAACATTTTATAGTGTCGATCAGGGCGAGGTTAAGGTTGGCTTTGGTGTAACATATGAAGATGAATCAGTAAAAAATATAGATAATGTGATGCACTATTATGATGAAGAGTATGAATGGCTACCGATCGTTGCAGTTAATATTGATGAAGTCTTAGATGTTGGGCTCAACGAAAAGGGGATTCCCCTTTACTACGGAACAATCCTTGAAATAACTTATCCTGAAGGAGAAGTAGCAAAAGCGATTGTCTTAGATGCTTGTGGAGCATGTAGTCGCGATAACCGAATTGATTTATGGGTGTATTCATATAATTACGATCACGATGTGACAGGCATTGAATTTAAGATTATTAGGGATGGATTTAAAAATGAAAACAATACAGGAAGTGGAGACACTTCAAGTGAAACTAACACAACTAACTAATGATAATATTATTAGTTCAAATGACTTTGAACTCATGCATAAATATCTCATTAAGATTCACAATGATTTTGCTGTGCAACCGCACTTTGAAAATTCAAAAAATTAATGTTATCTGAAGTCCAGTAAATGTCTCATTTATTGGGCTTTTTTTTGCTTCTGTATACGAATTGATAAATAAACTATATAGTATGTTGCTACCTATAAAGTTTCAACACCCTGGTATGGCGACACCCTATCGTCATAGTAATAGTTTTAAAACTGAACCAAACTAACTGTGACTTATATGTTATATCATATCCAAAAAGAATTGAAATATAATCCTTTTATATCAAAATTATACTGAATTATAAAATCTTACATAAAACGCTAAAATTCTAACAAATTCAACAGAAAAATAAATCTCTCTATAATAGGAAAGCAATGTAACATTTCTTTGTTTTGCACCATAATTAAGAAGCAAAGTCACAAGGTTATATTTTTAAAAAAGCTTTGTTAACTCAATTTTGTATTGAGGAATCCTCGGATACTCATTGAATTAAATACTTACGTTTCTAAAAACTTACAACGAGTCATCCTGAATTCATGCGTGTCTTAAATAATTCATATAAGGAGGCTTCTATTAAATCTTCAAAGTATTTACCTTGAACTGGCAACGAAGACTAATCTTAAATTTGATGATGGGACAATAGGCGCGCTTGCGTGTTTACTATGTGAAATGCGATTGAAGAATTTAAATTGAAACGAAGTCGACATCGGCTTACCTACCACGAGATCAAATATACTTAAATGTTTTAAAGTGTTTAAAACGTCCTTCAAGAATTTAAATTGAAACGAAGTCGCGAGAGTCCTTCTACTATGAATTCAAATAGGATAGGACTTAATGTAAAAAGTGTAAAATTTATATAAATTTTGGATTTGATTTGCGGGTCATGGTATAATTTATAAGATATTTTCAAATTTTTAAAGCTTGAGTCAAAAAGGAGATCAATCATGAGAGAGATTAAAATAAAAGGGAAGTTGATGGCGCTCTTCAATATTGTATTTTGCATCACATTTGGATACATCTTCTTCGATACACTCGTAAACCCTTCACAACTATTCGCAAAAATAAACCCCGTAATCGTCGTTATCCTCGCAGCGGGAGTCATCACGGGGATGTACAAACTAAATAGCCTACTAGAAAAAGCCACACGCAAAAACTTAATCTTAATGTCTATTTTAAGTTTTCTCATCATCGCTTTCCTGCAATTATTCTTTATCAAATTCTTCAAAGTCACACCCCTGTGGGATTTTGGGACGGTCTATGAGTCGGCTTATAATGCGCTCGATTCATTTACTCAGTTCGATAGTTACTTTTATAATTGTTATCCTAATAATATTCCGTTGTTTATTTTTATGGCTTCCATTATTAAAATGCTCGATAGCATGGGAATCGGCAATTTTTACA
>JBOFCV010000209.1:0-3824 GCA_051646305.1 Turicibacter sp. | reverse complement strand
ACCTAGTTCTGTCATTGAGTATTCTACTTTAGGTGGGACTTCTTTAAATACTTCGCGATGAACAATTCCATCCTCTATTAATTCTTTTAATTGATTCGTTAACATTTTATGTGAAATATTTGGGAAAAGTTTTTGAAGTTCACCAAAACGATGCGTTCCAATATGGCCCAAATGCCAAATAATAACGACTTTATATTTTCCACTAATAACTGAAAGGGTTAATTCTTTTTCACAATGAAAATCCCCCTTTTCAATCTTTGTTGCGATTTCTTTTCGAAAAGTTTCTGCCATAACTGCCTCTTTCTCGTTGCCATTTAATTTAAAAAAGTAACCTCTTAGAAAGTATAAATTCTACGAGGTTACTTTGTCAAATACATTTAAAGTGATGAATGATGAGAATTTAGTTACGAATCATTTCCACTTTGTAACCATCTGGATCAGTTACAAAGTAGTATCTTGGTAGCTCACCCGGAAGACCTTTTAAATCAGTCACTTCATATCCTAAGGCAATATGCTTTTCGCGCATCCCCTCTAAATCGCTCACACCTAAGGCAATATGGCTGTATCCATTTCCTAAATCATAAGGCTTTTCTTGATCATAATTATACGTTAACTCGATTTCATATCCACCCGGCTCATTAGATAAATAAACTAAGCTAAATCCCCACTCAGGAAAATCTTTACGGCTCGTCTCAACTAGACCTAATCCTTCTTGATAAAATTTCAACGAGGCATCTAGGTCTTTCACACGCACACAAGTATGTAACATTTTAATCATATTCATCTCACCCCTTTTTTTCTTAATTATACCATTTTTGTAAACAACAGAAAATTATTTATTCTTCAAAGTAACTATGGGTTTTTACTACTTTACGTCAGCTATCAGTTTAAGAAGCAGATTTATTAACTCTATGTTTTTCTCAAACCTAAAATTTCATCTCCGAATCTTTAAATTTACGAATTTAAAGATTCAATACGGTAACATGTGATAAAACACACTATCAAACAACCCTTCTTTATTTGTTTATCACATGTTCCATCGCATCACTTACTGTTTCAAATACGGCTTCTGCGCGTTCTTTAATTTCATCAATCGCTTCAATCATTGTAAATCCATGATAAGCATCAATCATGGGGAGATCATTAAAGCTATCTCCGATGCAATAGATATCCTCATGATTAACTGTATTTAGATCAGCTACATGCTGAATTCCTGTTGCTTTTGACAGTCCTTTTGCACAAATATCAACGTGAACTAAATTAGGGAATGCAATCACATGCTCACCAAATTTATCATTGATTTTTTTCGCAAATGCTATGGCCTGCTCATGATTAGCCGTTCTAACTGCAACTTGTGCAACCTCAGTATTCATAGCTGCTTCTAATGATAGATTAAAGATTCCTTTTGTATATTTTAAAATATTGAATAAATACCAATACTTATTTCTTAAATTAAATTCAACTTTTTGATATCCCGTCAATCCATCTGATACCATGAACTCCGGAATTTTTTCAGTTTTAATTAAGGAAACAATTTCCTCAACAATTGATTTAGCTATCGTTTTACGGAAAATAACTTTACCCTCTCTTGAGGTAATAATAGCTCCATTTAAGCCAATAATATAATCATAATCTAACTTTTGAAGTTTTGTTTCGATACCCATTAAACAAATAGCACGGCCTGTTGAAAAAGCAAAGATATTTCCTTGTTCACGCCACTTTTTTGTCATTTCAATATTAGCTTGAACCTCACCTTTTTTCTGATTACCATGTTTAAAATAGGTCCCGTCATAATCTGATGCAAATAGTTTCATTTCTCTCACTCCAAACATTTAATCTGTCTACATTATACCTTATGTTGGAGATAAGCATAAGAAAAAAGATTAATGTTAGAAAATTAATCTTTTCAATATTCAGTTACATGCACTTAATTTTATGACCACTTATCCGTTATAAAATGCTTACGGCTAGAGTGAATTCTAAGTCATTTAATGTGCTAGAATTCATCTTTAGGTTTTTTTCTGTTCGGTTTAACGAGTAAGCTAGTAATTAAATACCCGATAATAAATGTGACGGCATAAATAATAAGCTCAACAATAATCGGGCTATTATCTAAACTTAATCTCATCACCATGAATGTAACTAATGAAATAACTAGTGCTATCACGGTTCTATGATTGACAATTCCACACCAACTACCTTGGACAAAAAAAATAATCGGTAAAATCACTAGTAAATTAATAGCCATAAATCTGACATATGATTCACCCATTCCAATATTAAACACATTTTTATACGCGATGCCTAAAATAATTAGGATGACAATTGCAGGCATCCACAACACTAGTGTTTGATTTTTTTTCATTTTTAAAACTTCCCTTTTTATCATGAACTCGTCTAACCAATAATAGTATTCTACCCAACTAATCTCATTCTATTTTAAAATGTATTTAAAACCAACTAGTTTCATTTTTCGTCTATAAACTATTTGATTTTGAATATATATTATGTGAATTGAACAAATACTTTTCTATATATATGGAAAGAAATTTTACTACTCCTGATTGCTACCTTAGACGGGGTATCTTCACAAATCAAAACATCCAACTAATTTATTAATTTGTTCACTTCGAAAAACCTCTATTTAGTTGCACTATTTTTAAATATGTAAATAAATGGATACGACTTCTGTAATCTGTTATATAATAACTGAAGTATGTTTAATTTTTATTTTTGGGGGGATTTTGATGGATATACGTCATATTTTTATTCAGGTTTTGGTCTTATTTATTTTAATTTTAATTGGATATGGGGCACGTAAAAAGAGCTATATGGATGGAGAATTTACTTCTAAGCTTTCTAAATTGGTCATGACTATTTTTTTACCAGCCATGATTATTAGTTCGATGCAAATTAAATTTGATGCCACTATGGTTGGACAAATGATACATTTATTAATTATTTCTATCGTGATGTACGCCATTTCTTTTTTCATTGCTTATCTAATTAAATTTGTTTTTACTGGTGATAAAGATTTAAGTATTTATCAATTTGTTGTCTTATTTTCTAACGTTGGATTTATGGGATATCCTGTTGTTGAAGCTATTTTAGGGAAAGAGGCCATTTTCTTAACTTCGATTTTCAATTTACCGTTTAATCTCCTCGTTATGACGCTAGGTGTTTTCTTATTATGTCGTGGGAAAGCGGGTTATTCATTTTCAATAAAGTCCATTATTAATCCCGTTATTATTTCTATATTCATTGGATTTATTTTATTTGCATGTCAAATTTCATTACCTACTTTTATTAATCAACCGCTTGAGATGTTAGGTAATGCTACTACACCTCTTTCGATGTTAGTTATAGGCAGTATGCTCTGTGCCTCGTCTGCATTTGAATGCTTTACAAATAAAAAACTGTATCTCATTGCCTTTATTAGATTAATCTTGCTTCCCATTGTTATCTTCTGGGTTCTTAGAGGCCGAGTGGATGATCCTTTATTGTTCGGTATTCCGATAATTATTTGTGCCATGCCAGCTGCTTCTAATACGGCAATTCTTGCGAATGAATATGATGCTAATATATCACTTGCCTCTCAAGCCGTCTTTTTCACAACTCTCTTTTCTATTTTTACGATTCCATTCATTGCCGGATTGTTATTGACTTAAATTATATATACTGTTTATCATTTGTTATCTACACTCCTATTCCCTTTCATTTTTTTAAAACGATTTCCTTTTAATGTAAAAAAAATGTATAATAGCTATAGGCTTTGATCATTTTAATTGTTGATACAATCACTATTTTTACTCGTTATAAAATAA
>JBOFCV010000194.1:0-8107 GCA_051646305.1 Turicibacter sp. | reverse complement strand
CAACAAACCAACCATCACAAATAGAAATAGGATGACATTGAACCATTTTATATGTTTTAGTTTTTTCATCACGACTTCTAGACACCCTTTCACACGTTGTCATTAGTAATTAACGTTTTTTGCTATTTTTAGGTCCTTTGCTTCCAGTAGCGTTAGTTCCACCGCTAGATTTAGACTTGGCATTATAATATCCACCAGGTTTCTTTCTATTTCCTGAACTTTTTTTACCATTTGAACTTTTGCTTCCATTAGAAGTACCTGTTCCTGTTGGTTTACTTGTTCTTTTGTTTCCACTTGCTTCTCGTGTATCCACACGTTTATACTGACGTTTTGGACGAGCTTTTGCCATTCCAACAAGATGGAAATCGATATTACGTTCTTCTTTACTTGCTTTTGCAACGATAACTTTTACGACATCACCAATTTTATAGATTGTTTTTGTTCGACGTCCAATTAATGATAAACTATCTTCATCAAATTCATAATAATCATCTGTTAAATCATTAACGTGAACAAGCCCCTCTACTGTATTTGGTAACTCTACATACATTCCCCATTTAGTAACTGAAGAAATAACGCCTTCAAATTCTTGATCAATAAATTGCGTCATGTATTCAGCTTTCTTCATATCATCAACTTCACGTTCTGCATCAATTGCATCGCGTTCACGTTTTGAAGTTTGAAGACCTACTTCTGGAAGAACACCAGTATAATAAGATATTGTATCACTAGATAAGTCATTTTCAAACAAATATCGTCGTAATAAACGGTGAACAATTAAATCTGGGTAACGACGGATAGGTGAGGTAAAGTGCGTATAATACTCCGCAGCCAATCCAAAGTGACCAAGACTTTCTTCACTGTATTTTGCTTTTTGAAGTGAACGTAACATCATGGTATTTAAAGCCACTTGCTCAGGTTGTCCTTTTGCGGCCTCTGATACGATTTGTAAAGCTTTTGGTTGAACATTATCCTTAGTTCCTTTGATTTCATATCCTAGCGCACGCGCTAATTTATAAAAACGTTCAAGTCTTTCTGGCTTAGGATGTTCATGGACACGATAAATAAACGGAATATTCATCCAATGAATATGTTCAGCAACACACTCATTTGCTGCTAACATAAAATCTTCAATGATTCGCTCAGCTAAGTAACGCTCACGTAAAACGATATCTTGAGGGAATCCATACTCATCGACAATGATTTTAGATTCATTTAAATCAAAATCAATTGCCCCACGCTCGTGGCGTGCTTCTCTTAATATTTGAGCTAACTCATACATTAATTTAAACGTTGGAACGAGTGATGCATAACGTTCACACAGTTCTTTATCTTCATGCATTAAGATTTCATTCACATGATTATATGTCATACGTTCTGTTGTATTAATAACTGATGGGAAGATTTCGTGATTAACGACTTTACCACTTGCATTAATTTCCATCTCACATGTTAAAGTTAAACGGTCAACTTGTGGATTTAATGAGCAAATACCATTTGATAAACGGTGTGGGATCATTGGAATCACACGGTCAACTAGATACACACTTGTACCTCTGAAATAAGCTTCACGGTCGAGTGGTGATCCTTCTGTCACATAATAAGAAACATCAGCAATTGATACGCCAAGTAAGTAATTTCCATTTTCTAATACGCGTACATGGACAGCATCATCTAAATCTTTTGCATCATCTCCATCGATTGTCACAATGGTTTCATGTCGTAAATCGCGACGACCTTTCAATTCTTTTGGATCAATTTCATTTGGCACAGCTGCTGCTTGTTCAAGTGCATCAGGTGCAAACTCTGGATTTATATCATATTTATAAACAACTGATAAGATATCTACCCCTGGATCGTTTTTATGCCCTAAAACTTCAATGACTTCAGCTTCAGTTACATTATTAGGTAAATAATCCACGACACGGACTAATACTTTATGATCTTTTACTGCCCCTTTATTTTTATTTTTAGGGATGGCAACAATTGCTGTATAACGTCCTTCATCTGGTTTAACATAACCCACTTGTTTAACTTCATAATAAGTTCCAATAAATTCAGTCATTCCACGTTCAAGAACTTGAACAACTTTACCTTCTAAACTATCTCCTTTTGATGATGGAACTAGTTTAATTAAAACTGTATCTTTATGTAAAGCACCTTTTAAATCATCATTTGGAATATAGACATCATCCATATCTTCGATGGCAACAAAGCCAAATCCCTTACTGTGCATCGAAATGATACCTTTAAAAAATCCTAGCTCTCTAGCTAAATGATATCGATCTTTTTGAGTTCTAACAACAATTCCTTCGTCCTCCAAAGCAACCATTAATTTAACAAACTCTTTAAATCCTTCTGTACCCTCTATTTGTAAATATTGCACTAGTTCCTCAACTGTCTTTGCTTCATACTGAGCCGAACCTAATAATTCTAATACTGTGTTGCGCAAAGGGAACACCTCCAATTCGTATCTTTTATTTTATCACAACCCATACAACTATAACCAATTTATCTGGTAATAAATATGCTTTTAGGTCAGATTTATATGTTTAGTTTGCACCAATTCCATTAATTTTATCTCAAAACAGGAAAATTCCCGCTTAAACACAAAAAAAACTCATATTCATAGAATATGAGTTACGTAACTATTTCATGAAAACTATTAGTCCTAAGATAATGAACACAATAGAACAAATATGTGTTGCACGCACTATATAAACTTCAGCTCCACGCTCTTTTTGATTTTTGAACAATTCACTATTACCACCCGTTAATGAATCGCTTAAATCTTGTTTAGAACTTTGTAACGCAACTAATATAATAATGACTACAGAAACAATCATAAATAACACATCAATAATTCCTAATTCAAACATCCTAAACCCTCCTTTATATACAATAAAACTTTATCATATGTAGAAAGCAATTTCAACCCTTATTTTAGTGATATGGCGATATAATAGGAATAAATTAACATAATTATGAGAGAGGGTAATACATATAAAAATAGATTAGTTACACGTCTTCTCAATAGAATAAATAATAGAATTACTCCTTCACATAAACCGACAGTCACCAACAAACTGTTGGATGTATCGGCAATTTCAAAGATATTACCCGAGAAATATAGTAAATCCGTCAAAGCTATAACCCCAAAATTAAACAAATTACTACCTACAATATTTCCAACAGCCATATCGTAATTACGAAGTCTGACCAAGCTTATTAAACTCGTTGTTTCTGGTAATGACGTTGCAATCCCTAAAAATATGGCGCCAACAAATGAAGACCCAATTCCTGTTGCCTGCGCAATTTTATCCGTAGTGATTGAAACAAGTAAACTTGCTAATACAATGAGCCCTCCCCAAAAAACAAATCGTAAAATTAACCATGCAAGTGTCCCTTTTCCATTAATCAGATCATTTGCTTCAGTTTCTTCGTTTGAATCTCCCGTTGCTACTTTTAAATTAATATAGTATAAGATAAATATTAAAATAGATGAGACTCCCACATGAGCAATATGCGCATTCGTCACACTGAAAAATGTGAATAATATAATGATATAAATCATGACATTTATTAAATTTGTTTTTGCATTTATTCTCGTCGTATGGTTAAACATCATATGTTTTAAGAAAAAAACATTTCCTACTGCTAATATAAAAACATTGAATGCATTACTACCTAGAATGTTTCCCAGTGCTAAATCAGGGTTATTCAAATATAAGGTTGAAGAAAGACTTGTAATTAATTCTGGCAAAGATGTTACTCCAGCCAATAAAATCCCACCAATCAATGCTCCACCTAAATTTGTCCTTTTGTCTAATTCATCTACACATTCTGAAATACGAATTGATGAAAATACAACTAAAAATGATAATCCAAAGTATTGTAAAAATAATAGTCCCACCTGACTGCCCCCTATCCTAATCCATTCAATTGCTTATTAAATTTAAACTTTCTAATATAAATCGTATTCATGATTATATATTTCTGTTAAATAACTTTGAATATCCACTCATTTGTTTTCATCCTATTTAGTTCTAATCACTATTTATTGACACAAGTGAGTTAGGTTAATACGCTATAGTCCAACAGAAATAAAATCTATCTTTTTAGATGTAACCCTTGAGTACGGAATTCTTTTAAATAAGCATTCCCTAATCCCATCAACTTTCACAAGTACATAATCACTACAGATACTTGTATAATAACCATATGATAAAAGAATTAATTATATGAAGTGTCTCCATTTCTTTTGAATACTAGACAATATCTTACAATTTAAACTTCTCCCCTTTTTTAAAGATAGTTTTTGTTTTATGTCTCCAAAACGGTCTTCAAAACAAAATAAGATCTATTCTTCGTACGTTTTATATTTGAAAAAATTGCAAAAGTCGGATTATTCTAGTCCTTTTACTCATTTAGCCTCTGTTTTCGAGGCTCGTCACCCTCTTGGATAAGTGATATAAACTTATCAATATCTATTTTTTGTTCCTAACAACAATTAAGTCTAACACCCGCTAAACGTAGCCGTCCTCAAAACAAAAAAACTGTCCAGACACGGACAGTTTTTTTAATATTCACTTAATTTCCTAATTTTATAGTCTTGAAAACTTTGCCAACTATATTTAACTATGATTCTTAATATCCCGGCGATTGGAATGATAAACAACATCCCCATTACCCCAAATATCTGTCCTCCCACAATAATTAAAGTTAATAACACAACAGGATGAAAATCTACCGCTTTGGCAAAAACGTATGGTTTAATAAAATTACCTTCTAAAAAATTAAGTACCATAACACCAACGACTACATAAACTGGGGCTAATGGTGAGACTGTTAAAGCAAAAATGGCAGCTGGTATCGTTCCAATAATTTGACCAACATAGGGCACAATATTAAAAAATCCAATAATTAATCCAAATACAATGGCATTTCTAAGACCGATTACAGAGAACAATACAGTCGCAATGATCGATAATATAATAGATACGGCGATTGTTCCTTGTATATAGCCCTTCACAATTTCTTCGGACTCCTTTAAAATATAATACACTTTCAACTGGTTAATTTTAATTAAATATACCTTAAGCTTCGTTCGTAACTCATAAAAGTTACTTAACATATAATACAACATCACCGGTACTAATACGACCATTCCAACCACTGTCATAAAGCTACTTGAAAAACTAGAAATCCATCCTACTAATTGAGTCAATAGCGAAGAAAATATTTCAATTAGTTTAGAATTTTGGGCAATTAAATCATTAAAATCAAAATTATAAATGCCTTCATAAGTCACTTGTAAATCTGTAAACATAAGTTGAACTTTTTCAATGATCAATGGCATACTATTTAATATTTCTTGTGTATTAATAACTAAATAAGGAATTAAATTAAATATAGCATAGACAATTCCACCAACAATTGAAACAAAAGTTAACAAAATAGCAATTTGGCGTTTTATTTTTAACTTACAAAAAAAATCAACGATAGGATTCAATAAGAAAGCAAGGCCTGCGGCTACTAAAAATGGTAGTAAAATCCGATTTATTAAAGATAAAAGTGGGATAATCGCTGGAATTAACATCTTAACCACTTGTATACCTATTAAAATTGCGATCATGACTAAAACATAATTTAATAATTTGTAATTAACAGAGTCATTCTTCATCTTTTCACTCCTTATTAATTTGAAAAGATAAGCTAACTTAACTTTTAAATTAAAAGATATTAACTAATTATATTATATTAAGCTAATAGTATCTATAGAATTCATTTTTCATTTCAACATTTATACAAAACTACTATATTCAGGGTTTAAAATCTTTCTAAGTTTTTTTAATCCTCTAAAAAAATAAAAGAACCTCGTCTTAGTTGCCTAAAACGAGGTTCTTTTTATATAAATGATGCCACATGCTATTTCCTATATAAATATAGTTTATAGCGATGATCAGCAGTCATTATTTTTTGATGTTATAGAAAGATTTTAATCCGTTATAAACAGCTAAATCCCCTAATTCGTCTTCGATACGTAATAATTGGTTGTATTTTGCAATACGGTCTGTACGAGACATTGAACCAGTTTTGATTTGTCCTGAGTTAGTAGCAACTGCGATGTCAGCGATAGTAGCATCTTCAGTTTCTCCTGAACGGTGAGATACAACTGCAGTGTATCCAGCTTTTTTAGCCATTTCAATAGCTTCGAAAGTTTCAGTTAAAGTACCGATTTGGTTAACTTTAATTAAGATAGAGTTTGCAACGTTTTTCTCAATTCCTTCAGCTAAACGCTCAGTGTTAGTTACGAAGAAATCATCTCCAACTAATTGAACTTTATCTCCTAAAACTTCTGTACAATATTTCCATCCATCCCAATCATCTTGGTCTAAACCATCTTCGATTGAAACGATTGGATATTTAGCACATAATTCAGCGTAGAAGTCTACTAATTCTTTAGAAGTGAATGATTTTCCACCTTCACCAGCTAATACGTATTTACCTTCTTTGTAGAACTCAGAAGATGCAACGTCCATAGCGATCATTACGTCTGAACCTGGAGTGTATCCAGCTTTTTCGATTGCTTCTAAGATTACTTTGATTGCTGCTTCATTTGATTCTAAGTTTGGAGCGAATCCACCCTCATCACCAACTGCAGTGTTTAATCCCATACCTGATAATACAGATTTTAATGCATGGAATACTTCAGCACCCATACGGATAGCTTCTTTGAATGAAGGAGCTCCAACAGGCATAATCATGAATTCTTGGAAGTCGATGTTGTTATCTGCATGCTCACCACCGTTGATGATGTTCATCATTGGAGTTGGTAATTCTTTAGCATTGAATCCACCTAAGTAACGGTATAATGGTAATCCTACTAAGTCTGCAGCAGCATGAGCAACAGCCATAGAAACACCTAAGATTGCATTTGCTCCTAATTTACCTTTATTTTTAGTTCCATCTAATTCGATCATTAAACGGTCAATTCCAGCTTGGTCAGTAACGTCCATTCCTACTAATTCAGGAGCGATGATTTCATTAACATTATTTACAGCTGTTAATACACCTTTTCCTAAATAACGAGATTTGTCTCCGTCACGTAATTCAACAGCTTCGTAAATTCCTGTAGAAGCTCCTGATGGTACTAAAGCACGACCAAATGATCCGCTTTCAGTTGAAACTTCAACTTCAACAGTTGGATTTCCACGAGAATCTAATACTTCACGAGCATAAACGTCAGTAATGTAAGGCATGTTTGACATCTCCTTTATTTTTCTAAAATTTTCACACTTCTTATTATAATACATTTTTTTGCATATTAAAGATATTTTTCCTGTGAAAGCGGTATTTTTATCAAAACAATTTTCTATTTTACTAAAATATAATTTATTTTATAAATTTGCTACACATTCAAAACCCTTTTCAATTATACAAAAAGACAAGAATATTATCGCCAAACTCTACCTCATTATTACTACTTCAGTTAAATTTCAAAAAAAAATACATTAATCCCTCATAATACAGTTCGATTTCGATGCTATTCGACATTAGGATCAGGAAAGTATCAAAATAACTAACTTTAATAAATATCTTATTCAAGCACACCTGAAAGGTTTTTTCATAGCATTCGATTTTATCAAAGTCGGATTTTGTAATTGAGAAAAAATTAACAAACTTTGTTAGGAATTTATTTTTTGATTATCCTGTGACTCCGTTTTAGAATCAGAAAGATTATTTTTCTATTTGTTTATTATTTAAATTCTTTATGTTTCTACGGTACTTATTATTTTGTATTTTTAATTTCAATGTTTCTATTGTTAGAAAATATGTACAAACTGCCCCAATTATAAGCAATATACTACCAATTATTAAATAATTCATTTTAGTTCCTCTTTCCCATATATTTTACTGATCCACATATATAATGTACATTACGACAATTTAAAGATCCCTATTACCCATTCATACTAGCAATTACACTCAACTGTTGAACTATTTTTTCGCTTCATACACTAAGCTTCTAGGATTGCCCCAATAACTCACGTCTACTTGCTACTTTTATTTTTTTCTTGTATCGGTAATCTCACGGATAACGTCG
>JBOFCV010000180.1:0-7562 GCA_051646305.1 Turicibacter sp. | reverse complement strand
AATATAGGAAAAATCTATTAAATCTTAAATAGACTAGTCATCAAAAAATCACATCATATTAAGATTCTCCTTTAAATCTTGTGGTTATTTAATACCTTTAAAAGAATTCCAATCGTTTTGGAATTCTTTTTTATTTATTCTTAAGGACATGACTTAAGTCACCCCTCTTCATGACTTGAGGGCATGGAAAATTAAGGTCCAAATGACTATACTAGGAGTATAAACAAGTATGAAACTTAAAACAAAACCTTGAGGAGGAATTTATAAATGAGTATTGTAAAAGTTAGCAGTATCACAAAACGTTTTAATGATAAGTTAGTGTTAGATAATATTAATTTCGAGATTGAAGAGGGAGAAATCTTTGGATTAATCGGGCCAAATGGGGCTGGGAAATCAACATTGATTAGTATTATGACGACATTAGTTGAAGCCAATAACGGGGAAGTTGAAATTTGTGGATTTGACCTGGGTAAAAATCCAATTGAAGCGAAGCGAAATATTGGATTAGTTCCACAAGAGCTTGCTCTACTAGAAGATATGAATGCTTACGATAACTTAATGTTCTTTGGTGCTCTTTACGGATTAACCGGGAAGCTTTTAAAAGAGCGAATTCAAGAAGCACTTGAAGTGACAGGGCTTGCTGACCGTAAAAAAGAAAAAGTAAAAAAATTCTCAGGTGGTATGAAACGCCGTTTAAATATCGCTGCTGCCCTTATGCATCATCCCAAAATCCTCATCATGGATGAGCCAACTGTTGGAGTTGATCCACAGTCACGAAATCATATCTTTGAATTCACCAAACGAATTGCCAAAGAGCGCAAAACTACTGTTATCTATACATCTCACTACATGGAAGAAATCGAAGAACTTTGCTCAAAAGTATTCATTATTGATCTCGGTCGTGAAATTGCTTATGGAACGAAAGATCATATTAAATCTTTATCTGGAGAAAGTACGAAAATCACATTTGAAATTAAGGGGCTGACGGCTCAATTAGTTTACAATCTCAAACAACTGCCACAAGTTACTTCGATTTTAGATATTAATGACGTCGTGACACTCGTTGTGGATAAGTCATTTAAATTAACCAACGCCATTAAAGTCATTGAAGATAGTCACTGTCTTTTAACCAAAATAAGTTATGAAGAGCCACGCCTTGAAGATGTATTCTTATCACTTACAGGCAAAACGCTAAGAGACTAGGAGGGGTAGCATGCAATTATTACATTGGCTTTATATGAATATGAAATTAATTATCAAAACATTTCCGGTAACTGTTGGTTATATGGTCGGAATTCCGCTTGTCATTGGTTTATTAATGGGAACTGTGATGGATGAGCTGTTTGATAATCCAAACGTTGTCACAGCACTTCCTGTTTTGGTTACCGATGAAGATCAATCTGAAATGTCGTCTCAGTTAATTGACTTTTTAGCAGACGATAGTATGTCAGACTATTTATATATTGCACTTCCTGAATCAGCAAAAATCGAGCTCGTTATTCCTAATGGGTATGAACAAGCATTATTACAGGGCAATCCGACTGAATTAGTAATTAAAGAGTTGGAAGAACAGATGGAAGCGAGTGTGGCGTATAAATTGGATGTCTTAGAATCGCTATTACACCAGTATACGGAACAAGTTCAAACAAGTGTTGCAACACAGGGTAATCTTGATATTTTGGAAGCTATTTACGGTACATCTGCTATACAATCAGTTTATATCGACACCCCCATCCAGTTAAATTCAGTTTCATTTTATTCGATTTCAATGATTGGATTCTTCGTCTTTATGATGGTCATGACGATTGCTCAATCCTCTTATAAACAAAGCGAAATGGGACTTAACAAACGATTTTATAGCGCACCTCTTAGTCGAATTAAAATGTTTAACTACGATTATTTAGCAAATCTTATTTACGTTGTCTTCATCTTTGCTATTTATGTTTTTGTTTATCGCATCCTCGGTTACTCATTTACCGGACCTATTCACTTATTAGGACTTGGGATTTTAGTCATTGGATTCTTCTGTGTGAGCCTGGGGTCAGTTATTAGTACCTTCTTCACACCGAAGTATGGAAATGCCATCGCAATGGGGCTATTCTTTTTACAAGTCGCAGTCGGTGGATCATTCTATCCGATTGAAAGTGAATTTTTGCAATATTTATCACCTTCATATCCTGTCACAGAATTATTTGAAAACCTCATGTTATTTAACACCTTTGAAAGTATTTCGCAACCCTTATTTATTATGATTGGGATAAGTTTAGTTCTTTATCTATTGTGTTTATTAAAAGAAAAATTTAGATGGTGGGAGGCATAAAATATGTTTAGATTAGCTGTTATTCATTTACGTCGCTATATAAAAAATCCATTGATGATGATTATGATGCTACCTTTACCGCTTGGATTAATCTTATCATCCGTCTCATTTGGACATTCAGAGGATAATCGTCCCCCTGTTGCGATTGTGCTACAGGAATCAGGTATGTATGAAACGAAATTAATAGAAGCTTTAGAGTTGCCCGAAGAGTTTGTGTTTGTGGAAGACGATACTTTGGCTATTTCTATGTTAGTTGCTAATGATTTAGCTGGAATTATTAAATTACCTGGTGATTTCTCACAGAACATTGAAAATGGTGTGAAACCGATCGTTTCTGTGATTAAGACAAGCGAGGGTGCAGGAACGTTTTGGGCCGAAAATTTAATTGAGGAACAAACAAAAACTTGGTTAAAAGAAAGTTATGGATTAGATACAACAACTACCATTAATACCGTGGTTGAAACCATCGAAGAAGGACAAGATATCACGCTTATCATGTTTGTTGTGATGGTTATTTACTTTATGTTTATTGGGGCAACAGCTTTAGCAAAAGATGTTGGGATGCTCAAACAACAACGTGTTTTAAGTCGTGCGTTAAGTACGGCCAATAAAAATTATCAAATTTTGGGTGGATTAATTATTGCCATGTGTTTAATTGAAGGGATTTTATTCTCTATCGTCTACTATATTGGGGTTATGCTTCTAGACGTTTCCATTTCAAATATCTTTGAACCTTTATTACTTGTCTTCTCGATGGCATTTGTTGCTTCAAGCTTCGTTGTTTTTGCTACTCGAATTATTAAAAATCAATCGATGGTTGAAATGGCGATTGTTGCCTACGCCCTATTCGGATTCCTTCTTTGTTTGTTAACGATGAATATGTTACAAATCGATCTTAATATTGCCTGGCTTGAAAGTGTTGCAAAATTATTCCCCATGTATTGGGCATTCGATACCGCCTTTAACTCAACTCTTTGGCCAAACATTCCAATCATTCTTCTATTCGGGCTTCTCTTCTTAACAGCAGGAAGTTTAAAATTAAACAGATTCGTTAAAAATTAATTCGTTTTTTAGTCTAATATTTCAAAAATATATCACGAGGTGATTTTATGGAACAAACTGCACAGTTTCAACGAAACGCTTGGCTACTAGCCGGATTTTGCTTCTTTGTTTCTTCCATTTGTAATTTAATGAACGGCTATTGGTTAGGTTATGTAAATCTATTAATAGCAGGATTATCTTTATATAATGCCTACACTGCCAATAAAAAAATGAAATCTGATAAATAAACTAAAGGACTCCTATCATAGTTGACCTCGCATTATCTGAAGGCCTCCTACCAAACACTTATCATGTCATCGTTGACAAACAAACCGGTTTTAATTATCTATAAGTTATCAGTGATGGATTAACGGTGTTAGTTGATCCAGATGGTAAACCTATCGTGACATATAGAATTCCTTATCAGTCTGTCGTTAAAAACCTGCTTTATCCTGTCTAGATTTCAACAAAAAAATAAGTCGTTCTCTGTGAACGACTTATTTTTTTTGTTGAGACTTATCCACAAACATCTTTTATCTTTGACTTCGAATATTAACTTTGGATCAAACATAAACTAGATACCATATACGGACAGTTGAATACTATTCCACAACGAGGTGAGGTCAAATCATGAATACACATACAAAAATGCAACGAAATGCTTGGATGATTTCCAGTATCTGTTTTTTAATTATTGGAATCTCAAATTTTTCTGATGGCGGTTTATTTCCATGGATCGCCTTTATTTTCGGACTCATCGATTTTGGGATTGCCTTGTTATTTCATAAGCGCGTTAAAGGTGCTTAATTAAAGGTTATGCAAAATCTTAATATTTCCCTTCAAATATCCAATAGTTAGGATAAGATAAATGTAGTTGATGAATCATGATTTTTTGTCCTTGTTTTAATAAAACACCTGTAAATCTAATTGGCCATGTATCTTTATCGCCTTGTGCTTCTTGTTTAATTCCATAAGAAACCATCTTATGACAATTAAATAATTTATCCTTTGAATTTCCGCTTGTATCTACAATTTGCAAAATATCTCTTATCGTCTTTGCAAATATTTCATTTTCAGAAAAGTTTTTACTTATTAATCCTACGCCACTTAAGTAAATTACATTCCCATATTCACAAGCCATAAACTTATCCTGTTTTATATCTAATTCATAATGAGCTAGCGTTTCGAAGAAATTTTTAATTGCTTTCGATTCATATAAGCCTTGATCATCGGGTAAAAGAATATATCCCCCTTGTGCAACATCAAAATATCTTTCTATAACATCTAAATTAATGATTGATTTTCCTATCAACTCATTTTTAATGGTTTGAATTAACTGAGTTATATTTTTTAGATCAGCTTTATCTTGGTAGTCTGAAGCTATCTTATTTCGTATCTCATAATTTTTTTGATGATCGGCATGATGATTGATTGATTCATCAGGAAAAATAGGGGCTTTGAGTGCAAAATGAAGATGAGTGAATTTCCACTTCTCATCTCGTTTTAAAAGAAATCCACTCACCTGTAATGGCCACTTGTAATAGCGTTTTTCTCCATCTCTTTTATGGTAGGTCAAAGCTAACACCCAATTTATAAAGGTGGTTTTTTGTTTATCATTTAAACTTTGATTTAATGCTACGCCTTTAATATACTCAATGTAAGAATCATATCTTGATTCAGTATCTTCAAAGGTATAAGAAACTGTGCCAAAAGTACTAACCCACGCTTTATCATCATTCACTGTAATATTGGTATTTAATGTATCCAGTTTAACCTTTCCCCAATATTTAAAATCATTTTCAAACAATTCTTTTATTTGTTCGCCCCCAATACAAACTTCCTCCATTGCAGTTCCAATAATAAATGCGTCATCAGAATTCCAATAGATCTCATCTGCAAATGAACTGCTTGTTTCGATATTTCTCTCTAAATAACCATTTTTTAATTTGTCTAAAACATTTTTTACGGACTGCAGCTCATCTTTTTTTATAAATTTATTGTCAGTATCCTTGTTTAATTTATTTGAATAGTACATTTACGCCCCCCCTATTTTATTATATAAATTATATTCTATTTGAAATAGTATACTCTGCCCTTGAGACTGCTAGAACAATTATTAATAAACTAAATAAAAAGCTATTAAGATTTAATATGTACCCTAAAAAGTCTAACCTGTAGGGTACATTTCAGAGAATACAAATAAATTCTAAGTATTTAATCTCTCTGTCTTATAAATATTAATCTATCTAGTTTTTATAATACTCTTGATAAATTTCAGTTGAATTGAACACCTCATCTATCACCTATTAAATCCACTATTTATCCTCATACAAACTAAAATACTTAATCAACTTATTTTTCATTTCTAATGGAACAATATCTAATTCTTTCAAATCGTGGACATTAATCCACTCCGGGTTATAATAGTTAATATCTGAACAGATTTCTTGTTCTTCGCCACCTATAGTTAAAGACTCGGTATCTGGATATAATGTTAGATAATATTTTTCTAAATTCCCCTCTCCTAAAACACTGTGAAATTCTATCATATTATTTAACGTAAGGTTTAGTTCCTCCAAAACCTCTCGCTTGGCGGCTGTTTCAAATGTTTCATAAGCGTGTACACCACCACCAGGAATCACCCAATAACTTTTATTATTTTTATACCGATAAATTAGAACAATTTTATTCTCTTGCTTACAGTAGATAACAACGCCTGCTCTATTTCTCATTTTTATCTCCTTAATTAAGGTCATTCATTGAATGATATATGATTAGACAATTTGAAAATAAGTAGAAATATAATCAATTTTAGAAAGTTCCAACATAACAGGTCCCTTGATAAATAGTTGCTGCTGGCTATCCTTATTTTCCAAAACAATAAAATTTGAACATAAAATTTGATTATCCACTTTCACCATATTCATCGGATCATACCCACATATACTAAATTCACCTTCGTGTTTCATTACATTTTGGGCAAAAAAATCAGTAAAGAGTCGTTCTTTTCTATTCATCTCTTTCTCAAATCCGATAATCACACTTGAGAAGTTAGGTTTAAAGATATCGATATGATTCGTTTCGACCGTAGCTGCAACTTGTTCAAATATAGATCGTTCTTGATTTGATAGATTTTTAGAAATTTGAATTCCTACTTCATCTAGTAATAGTAAAAATAAGGTCCCACTATAATACGAGCCTCTTCGAATATCAAATAGGATTTTATTATCTAAAAGCATCGTTTTTTTATACATTTCAATTTGCTTATCATAGTGCTCTTTTGACAGATAGGATAATGACTTTGTTCCACAATACACTGCGCAGCCCTCTATCGTTTCAATCTCAAATTCGTATTTAATTTGTTCACCAAATTTTTTAATGCGGTAAAGTCTTGAGGCAATTATTTTTTTGAGCATTTCATATTTCGCTTCGATACTTTTATTATTTAAGGCTTCAACTAATAAAATATTTTCATAATGTTTTAACTGATAGTTCTCTAGTACAGTCGGATAGTCTAACCCTTCAATGTCGTTAGGAAATCTAACTTCGCCTTGTTCAAATTGATACCCATGAAACATTTCATGGACAATATCTGAAGCTAATTCAATCTCATTTACGTTATTTAAATTCTTTAGATACCAAATGGCTAACTTTTTCCCCTCATAAGTTATGCAAGTATTTCCTAAAAATCGATTATCATATGGGATCACCTTATCTGCTAAATAAACGTATTCATCGTTATATAATGCAAATTCAATTCGATGAAACCCTTCCCAAATTAAGTGAAATGGAACCGCATCTACTAATTCATTAATATGATTATACATTTTTCTCATAAAATCCCCCCATTTAGTTACGTTAAAATAAAATTAAGTTGCTTAACTATACGTCTACTTTTGAAACTCTTTAAAATAAAAAAAATCTACATCAAGAGTCGATCGTCAAAGTCTAAATTTCTCATCCTCTAGTCGCACGAATTCATGTGTATAAAATTTTATCTAATGTATCCATTTTATTCTATCATGTATTTTAATAATTGTAAAAAATGGTAACTTTACAAAATAAAATGTATTTTTAACAAAAATGAGCTACTAAAACTTTTCTAGTCCTAAAACTAACTTAATGTATTAGAATTCTATCGTATATTTGAATCTAATTTTTTATTTTAGTTGTTACTGCTCGCCTATAATGTCAGGAAGTT
>JBOFCV010000134.1:0-4411 GCA_051646305.1 Turicibacter sp. | reverse complement strand
TAAGAAGAATCCCATACGTTTTTCTAAAACAGCTAAAATAAGTGACACACGGTTGTGGTCAACACCTGATGCCATACGTTTTGGATTTCCAAATGACGTTGGTGATAATAACGATTGAATTTCAACTAAAATCGGACGCGTTCCCTCAATTGACGCCAAAATTGCAGTTCCTGGTAATCCTTTTGTTCGGTCTTCTAAGAAGACTTCACTCGGATTTAAAACCTCATCTAACCCTGATTCTTTCATATCAAAAATTCCAATTTCATTCGTTGATCCAAAACGGTTTTTAACCGCACGTAAAATACGGTATGTATGATGACGCTCCCCTTCAAAATAAAGCACCGTATCCACCATATGTTCAAGCAAACGTGGACCCGCAATATTCCCATCTTTCGTTACATGACCGACGATAAAGATTGAAATCCCCTCACCTTTCCCCATTTTCATTAACTGCGCCGTACATTCACGAACCTGAGACACACTACCAGGTGCCGACGTAACATCTGGCATATGAATCGTTTGAATCGAGTCAATGATCACAAATTGCGGACGTAAACTCATCATCTCACGCTCAATCAACGTTAAATCAGTTTCCGCATAAATATAAAGATTTTCACTCGTTACACCCAAGCGTTCGCCACGCAATTTAATCTGACGCGCCGATTCCTCACCTGAAACATATAACACACAAATCCCTTTTGCCGCTAAATCTTGTGCCGTTTGTAATAACAAAGTCGACTTACCGATTCCCGGTTCTCCCCCACATAACACTAACGATCCGCGAACAATTCCCCCACCAAGTACACGATTCAACTCCCCAATTGACGTTTCAATTCGAGCCTCATCCTTTGTTTCAACCTCATTTAATTTCAACGGTTTTGCTGCTGTTTGATTACTTGTCACAAATCCACGGCGCTCATTTTTAGCCGGTTTCAACTCCTCAACCATCGAGTTCCACTCGCCGCATCCCGGACATTTACCTACCCATTTTAACGTTTCCATTCCACATTGCTGACAGAAAAATGATGTTTTTGTTTTTGCTTTAGCCAAAATAAGTTCCTCCTAGTGTTTCTTATTATCAAGTTTATAACTGCCAACCCATTAGCAAGTTTAAAGTTATCATATGTTTGAATTATATCATTAAAATTATTTAATTAATCAGGTGAATTGCCAAATAAAAATAAGATCTTTTTTAAAAACCACGTATAGGTTTTCAATAAGATTCCACCTTAATTATTGTAACATATTTTTAATAATCCAAATAATTGGCTAACTGTCTCCTATTTTGTAATACGATAATATTTCTAATTTCCCTTTTTTTCTAGTAAACTAGTAGTAGACATATAATTTAGAGGTGACTTAATGGAAAATTTAGTTCAACGTGCCGTATTGGTTGGTGTAGATTTAAATAGTGATAAGAATTTTGAATATGGTTTAGAAGAACTAAAAAATTTAGCAGAGGCTTGTGACGTAGAAGTTGTTGGAGCCTTAACGCAAAAGCTTGATCGCGTGAATAATGCCTGTTACATTGGGACTGGAAAAGTTGAAGAGGTTGCACAACTTGTGGCGCAACATGATGCAAATCTTGTTATTTTCAATGATGAGTTATCCCCTTCACAAATTCGTAATCTTGAGGCTGGCGTTCAATGTAAGGTTATTGACCGTACAATTTTAATTCTTGATATTTTTGCAAAGCGTGCTAAAACACGTGAAGCGCAACTTCAAGTTGAAGTGGCTCAGCTTAAATATATGATGCCTCGTCTAATTGGTCTTAATGCATCGCTTTCTCGTCAATCAGGTGGAATTGGATCGAAAGGTCCAGGTGAGAAAAAGCTTGAACTTGACCGTCGTCGTATCGAGGATCGTCTTCATAAATTGAATAAAGACTTAGAAGAATTAGTGTTTGCGCGTCAAAATCAACGTAAATTAAGAAAACGTAATGCAACACCTGTTGTTGCCTTAGTGGGTTATACGAATGCTGGAAAATCAACAACAATGAATGCCTTAATTCAAACATCAATGGCTGAAGTAGAAAAAACGGTATTTGAAAAAGATATGCTATTTGCCACACTTGAAACATCGACGCGTCTTATTCACTTACCTGACAATAAAGAATTTTTATTAACGGACACGGTTGGATTTGTTAGTAAGTTACCCCATCAACTTGTTAAAGCATTCCGCTCAACACTTGAAGAAGTTAAGGAAGCTGATCTTTTATTACATGTGGTTGACTTATCTCATCCTGATTATGAAATTCAACAAAACATTACAAATCAAGTTTTAAAAGAGCTTGGTGTTGAAGAAACACCGATGATCTATGTTTATAATAAATGTGACATTGCACCAACAGAATTTACACCGGCACAAGATGAGGCTATTCGTATTTCTGCTAAGAAGTTAGAAAACATCGATGGTTTAATTGAAATGGTGAAAAAGCATATCTTTAATGATTACATTAAAGCAACGTTCTTAATCCCTTATGACCGCGGTAGCATTGTTTCTTACTTCAACGAAACAGCTAATGTCTTAGCGACATCATATGAAAACGAGGGAACACAAGTAACCGTTGAATGTAGCCATCACGACTTCGACAAATACGCCGAGTTCATTGTAAATGGTGAAAAATAATTAATTTAAAAGCTCCCTTTAGTCAGGGAGCTTTTTTTAGGATGGTAAAAGTAAAGAAGACCCTAGTTTGATAAGGTCTCCTTTAAATAAGTATTTTTCAATACCAAAACAACTTCTACTAGCGTAGTAAAACCTAATTCGTATAATTCTCCAACTGTAGATTAAACATTTTCGCGTATGTTCCCTTTAGTTTCATTAATTCTTCATGTGATCCTTCTTCGATTAACTTTCCGTTATCTAAAACGTAAATTTTATCTAAATCTTTCGTTAGAGATAATTTGTGGGAAATCATAATGAGCGTTTTATCTTTTGCACTCTCTAGCATCTGCTTAGAAATTTCATATTCTGCAAATGGATCAAGAGCACTTGATGGTTCATCTAGTATTAAAATTTTATAATCATTTAAATAGATACGAGCAATCGCAAGTTTTTGTAATTCTCCACCCGATAGCATGATTCCTTCCTCATCAAATTCTTTACTAATTGAGGTGTGAATGCCCTTGGGTAGATTTTTCACTTTCTCTGCCAAATTAACTTTTTCTAATGCACGCCAGATACTATCTTCATCTTCAACACTTTCAACCGCTCGCAACAATAAATTCTCTGCTATGCTTTGCGGATAATATTGAATATCTTGAAAAACAACACCAATGGAATTTCTAATATCATCTACACAATAATTCTTATACGGCTGGCCATCTAATAAAATCTCACCGTCATTAGCGTCATACAATCGAGTTAAAAGTTTAATTAATGTCGTTTTCCCAGCACCATTATGTCCAACAATTCCAACTTTCTCGCCCGCCTGAATGGTTAGCGTGACATCATCAATAATCTTAGGACTCTTCTCATCATACTTAAAGGAAACAGTTTGTAAACTTATTCCACCTTTAATCTGCTCACCCTTTATCGGGTTTTCAACTTCATTCCCCTCAATGCTTGGCTTAACCAATAGAATTTTTCTTAAATTCTCAATATACAAACTATGTTCATTAAATTGATTAATATGATACGTCATCCCATATAATTGATTTCCTAATTGTAAAGTAGCGAGCAACAACGCAGTAAAATCACCAATCGTTGATTGACCGATATAAATACTGTAAATCAGATAAATCATAATAATTGCTTGAAGTGAAGGCCCTTTTAAAAAATTCATAATAAAATCTAACGTTGCAATTTTAAGCGTATGATTCTGAATCGTTGCTTGCATCACCTGTGCATTTTTCTTAAACAAAGGCCCCACTAAATTAAACAACCTAAAGAAACGAACTTCCTTTGCATATTGCGCCTCATAAAACACCCGACTCACATACTGTTCTTTTCGTTCAAGTGGATTTATCTCCATTTGATAATTAAATCGCATTTTCGAAAGTCGTTTGTTACAGATAAACGAGATCAGCGTCGAAACAGCCGCAATAATCAGCAATATTGGATTTAACGTTAAAATAATTACCGCTAATGAAGATAAATAAAAGAGACTATTCAGTAAACCACCAATTGTTTGCATTAAATAAGTCACACGACCGTCTACCTCTTTTAACGCTAATGTGTACTGATTATAATTTTCTGTGTCTTCATAATAGTTTAAATCTAACCGTGAAACATGTTCATACAATTCCTGTTTAACACCCGTCTTAATTTTATATTCAGCTTTTGGAACGTAATACGTCAAAAAGAAAGAATACGCAACAGAGTTAATAACTTGAATTAAAAAGACAAGCCCAATTAAAATAAATAAGCTGTTACTGAAATTTGAATTCACCATCGAATCAACAATTAA
>JBOFCV010000129.1:0-1869 GCA_051646305.1 Turicibacter sp. | reverse complement strand
GTCATCCAAAATATGTTTAACCGTAAAATTGAGTTTGAAGGGGAAAATGATAAATATTCAATTATTATTAAATACCCAGAAACTCAAGTCCCACCTTTCGATACTTAATTTTTAGTACCAGAAGGGGATGAAGTGTCAGAGTAAAAAAGAAGTGCTAACAGGGGACAGGCCCAGTTAGCACTTCTTTTTATTAAAACAATTTATTTTGAGACGTTTTTATCATAGATTAAGCGTAATCCTTTTAGTAACAAGGTATCGTCGTAGATGATTTGACGGCGACAGTTTGGAATAATCGCTTTTGCCAAGCCACCCGTCGCAATAACGGTCGCCTGTTGTCCGATTTCAGATTCAATACGATCAATCATGCCATCAATCATGGCTGCATTTCCATGAATAAGTCCACTCTTCATGCAATCAATCGTATTTTTACCAACCACTTTATTCGGCGCTTCAAGACTGATACTTGGAAGTTGAGACGTGCGAGCACAAAGCGCTTCTTGCGAAATCTTTACGCCCGGATAAATCACACCACCCATATAATTTCCTTTAGCATCGACAACAGAAATCGTCGTCGCTGTTCCCAGATCAATAATAATTAACGGCCCTTTATATTGAGCAATGGCTGCAACCGCATCAACAACTAAATCACTACCAAGTTGAGCCGGATTATCAATGGTAATATTAAGCCCCGTTTTAATTCCAGGCCCTACAACAAGTGGCGTTTTGCCAATAATTTTACGAACAGCCTCTTTCAGGGCATTCGTTAGAGGCGGGACCACCGATGAAATAATACTTCCCTCAATATCAGCAACAGAAATCCCATTTAATTCAATAATATTTTTAAAACTAATCGCATATTCATCTTCAGTCTTAATACGATCCGTCGCAATACGCCCAACAAAGTGAATTTTATCCTGGTCTAAACAACCGATTACGATATTACTATTTCCAACATCTAAAACTAAAATCATTCTAATCTTCCGTTCTATATATGATAGGGAGGCACCTATGAAGAAGCCGCGCCCCTTTATAACACTTACACATTTGATTTAAATCTTCTGTTTCCCAACTTTTAAAATGGCTTTGGTGATGGCTAGTGTTAAAATACCCGCAAGAATCGCTTCGGGAACACCATTCACCCCAATAATAGATAGGATAACGCCGTAAAGAACATTAAAATCAACATCTTTTGCTTTGGCATAACTTTCACCGAAAAATAGGTAAATAAAATTCATCACAAGTAATGTATTTGTCAATGACCCCAAAACCCCAGCAACTACGAGTGCTGTTGATTTCCCACCTTTGAATTTTGCACTAAATTTGCTTAGTCCGTGGTAGACATAGTATGGAACGACTCCTACTAATATTCGCGGAACAAAACAGATAACTAGACTTAAGGCATTTCCGGATACGTCACCTAATGAATAAAAAGGTGAAAAGACGAATGAGGTAATCGTGGGTGAGAAGGTGTTCATAATTAAACTGGTTAACCCGAAAAGTGCACCTAAGATGGCACCTTTTTTAGGCCCTAAAATAATCGCCCCGATAATCACGGGAATGTGAATAATGGTAGCACGTGTCACCCCTAATGGAATATATCCAAGGAATGGCGTAAATGCCATGATACAAATTAGTGCGCCAAGTAGTGATAGCTGCACCATCGATAATGTTTGTAAATTTTTCTTCATAACTCTGCCTCCTGCTACTGTTCTCAAGAAAGCAAAAGCCTTCTTATATGAGATACAATGCTATTTTTAACGAGTTAAATATATCCGAATTATTACCATTAGTCAATGAATTCACAAAGGAAATTGTTGATATTAGAAAAAAACCACAATGGGTACGCTTACATGATAGGGGAGCGAAGTA
>JBOFCV010000127.1:0-7249 GCA_051646305.1 Turicibacter sp. | reverse complement strand
GTAGGTTAGCGTGACTGCTTTTACACTATCTATCACCCAAGAAATATAATCATATGTATTAGTTAGGTAGCTTTATATGTTAGTCTATGTAAATTTTAGAACTTTAAAATTTTTACATAGACTATAAAATATCTGGTTACTCGTGATAGTTAAGCTTTATAGATAGCAATAGACTACAACGTTCTTTTGTATGGTAGTAAATAGTCGTGCTAAAATTTTTAAAAACACAAAAATTATTGCGACTAACATATAGGCTCAGTAATAGTTTTGAAAATTCACAAAACTAACTGAGCCTTATATATCGAAATTGTGATAATTGAATAGGATAATGTCTCAAGTCTGTGAGGACTTATCGATGAGTTAGGTGATAAGGTAGACTCATCGGAAAAAAGAATGAAAACAAGGAATAAGTGGACCACATCAGGCGTTTTTCATCTTTTATTACCAATTTTAACAAGTTCTTAAGAAAATCTTAAGGATTTTGCCCATAGTTTCTTAAGATTTATTTTGTAAAATAAGAATTGTAAGAGGTTAGTAACGAGACTAACCTAGTTAAATTTTAAAAAGAGATAGCAAAGGATTAATTTAGAATAGATAAAAAGTTGAGATTCTTCTCTTATAATAGGGTTTGTTAAGTTTAACGATAGAAACTTACAAGATTGTAATTTTACTGTCATTTGCATGTAAGTCTAACAGTATATAATTAAGTTAATATGAATCGAGTCACGACATTACTTTATAAGTAATCTTCATAAATCACATAAGTTTGAACTAAGGAGGTATCATGATGAATAAGAAATATAAAACGGTACTAGGTATCCTTTTCTTTGTAACAGTTTTTGGATTAACATTTGCAACAATTTTTAAAGATCAATCATTAGAATCATTTATTCAAGTCGTGAAGCAAGTCGATTATCGTTATATTTTACTAGGATGCTTCTTAATGTTCTTATTTATTGTCTGTGACGCAGCGAAACTATTCTTAAGTTTAAGTGGATTAAAACAAAAGACCACATTTATTAAAACCCTTGGATATGCGTTTGTTGGATTTTACTTTAATTCAATTACACCTTCAGCATCAGGTGGACAACCTGCCCAAATCTATTACATGAAAAAAGATAAAATTGATTTTGCACAGTCATCGGTGACGTTACTTCTGACAACGATTACGTATCAAATAGGAACACTAATATATGCTGGAATTATGTTCATAAGTAACTATTCATTTATTTCAAATCAATTGACAGGGATGAAATTTCTTTTAATTCTTTCTGTTTTAATTAATGGAATTGCCATCACAGCAATGCTTGCTTTAATGTTTTCACCCACACTTGTGAGACGTCTAATGGGGGCTGCTTTAAATTTCTTATATAAAATAAAAGTGATTAAAAAGATTGATCAAGCAAAAGAAACAGTGGAGAAACAATTACAAGAGTATAGCAAAAGTGCACACTATATAAAAAATCAACCGACACTGGTTATAAAAATATTTCTGATTACATTTATTCAGTTAACAGCAAGCTATCTTGTGCCATTTTTAGTATATAAATCATTCAATCTAACACAATATTCTCCAATTGAAATGCTGGCTGTACAATCCTTACTAACACTGGCCATCTCATCAATTCCACTTCCAGGTGGAATGGGGGCATCAGAAGGTGGATTCTTATCGATGTTCAGACTCTTCTTTGCAGCGCCAATTCTAATACCAGCCATGTTACTAAGTCGCATGATTAGTTTCTACGGTATTTTATTAGTCAGTGGTTTTATCACATTAGTGGTTCACTACTTTTCATCAAAAAAGAAATTAAAAGTCATGTCTTTTAATCAAATAGAATCGTATTAATAACGGGAGGGAAAGCAGTATGTATATTTATACAGGATATATCATCTATCGGTTGGAGCGCCATCGAGTCAAAAAAGAATGGGATGTCAGGCGGGAAAGTTTATTATTTCTATTTTTACTCTATTTACTGTGGCTCATTGAGGGAAGCCGAGAACAAATAACACTGATCATAAGCGATATTCAATCGAATCAACACGTAACAGATAGTTATCTCTACGGGTTAAATCGATTCTGGCAGCTTTTCACACTCTTACCACTCGGTTTATTTTTACCGCTTATCTTTAGTAAGATGCATAAATTTGTAAATCTTGTAATGGCTGGATGTTTAATTGCTTTGAGTTTAGAATATATCCACATCCAACTAACAAGTCATAGGTTCCATTTCGATTATATTGCCTTCAATACTTTAGGAACACTACTAGGATTTATAATACTTAAATTTTATTTGTATCGCATCAAACCAAACCTAAATGATTTAGTTCAGGTATAAAAAAAAGGTGAAATCAGTTCAGTGATTTCACCCTAAGCAATTGAATTATAAGAACATCCCAACAATAGCACCTGTTGTTAAGGTTGCAATTGTTCCGGCTAATAAAGCGCGAACGCCAAGTTGTGCCACTTCTTTTTTACGAGATGGGGCAAAGGCTGAGAATCCACCAATTTGAATCCCGATACTTGAGATGTTTGCAAAGTTACAAAGAACAACAGATAAGATTCCAATCGTTCTAGGTGATAATTGATCCATCACAGATACCATTTCACTGTAAGCAAAGAATTCATTGATTCCAAACTTAGACCCAACAAGTGAGGCAAATGTGAAGATTTCGTTACTTGGAATATTGAATAAATAACCAAATGGATAAAAGACATAGCCTAGTAAATTAGAAATGCTTGTTCCAAATAAACCAAGGAATGCATTAACAACAGCGATCAAACCAATGAAGGCAATTAACATCGCTCCAACATTTAAAGCAAGTGATAATCCATTTGATGTTCCTTCAGAGATCGCTTCAAAAATACTTTCAGCTTCAAGCCCATCAAGTTCAACTTCTTTAGTTTTTGATTCTTCAGTTTCAGGGATCATGATTTTAGCAATCATTAGACAACTAAATGGGACCGTGAATACTGCAATTAATAAATATTTCATGTCGATACCCATTAGGGCATACCCAGCTAAGATGGCAGCAGAGGCAGAACCAAATCCACCAGCCATAACAGCAAATAATTCTGATTTAGTTAAGTTTGGTAGAAATGGTTTAATAACTAAAGGTGCTTCAGTTCCACCTAAGAATGAGTTAGCAACGGTTGAAAATGTTTCAGCTCCAGTTGTTCCCATGACAAAGGAAATTGATTTTCCCAGATATTTAATTAAAAATGGAATGATTTTAAGATAATACAGAACAGAAATCAGGGCAGAGGTAAAAACTATAAGCGCTAAAACATTGATAGCAAACACAAAATTATCAGAGATGCCACCAAAAACAAAGCCGACACCTTCCATCCCCATTGTAATGATATTGTTTACACCATCGGCCATCGTCTGCAAAATAGTTTGACCAATCGGTACTTTGATCACAAAGAAAATTAATACAGCTTGCATAAGTAGACCAGCAATGATCGTTTGAAATTTAACCTTTTTTCTATTCTCAGAAATAAGAAAGGCAATTCCTATTAAAACGATTAACGAAACTAACCCAAAAATGATATTCATGATGTAACTCCTCTCTAGATGCAAAAAAATTAAATTGTATAACGTGTACCTTTATAGTTTATCATTTACTAAGTTTCACAGTAAGCTATCAAAAATTTCATAAAATGTTAATATTTACAACATTTTAAGCTTGCATCAACATAACAATAGTTTAAGTGTTTTCTCTTAATTCATACCTTTTAATTCGGATTATCTGTTAGAACGATTTAAAGTTAACATAGCAGAATAATGATTAAAGAGAGCAAGATAGCTAAAGTTTGATTGAAAGCTTCCAAGTATAATAAGGTAGTATGTTTAACTTTTAATTTATTTTAAAAAAATTTAGTAGATTAATTTAAAAGTTAACAATCGCTAATCCAAGATTATAGGGGAAGAGGAGTAATCAAAATGATGACACTTATTAGTTATGTTGCTGCTGTATTGACGACCATCGCATATGTTCCACAAGCTTTACAGGTTATTAAAACCAAAAATACAGAGGGATTATCGTTAAGTATGTACGGGATTATGGTGACGGGTGTGACGCTTTGGACTATTTATGGGTTTGCAACAGGGGAATATGCTGTAGGAATTGCTAATGCCATTACATTAATTTTAGCATCCATTATCTTGGGATATAAAATTAAGGATTTATTAGTGAAAAAAGACAAATAAGTAGCTTGTTTTTCAAAACTAAAAGACATCTCTAGGATAAATTTGAGATGTCTTTCTATATATACACTAAATTCACAAAAAATACATAAATTTAGTTAAGCTAATTGATATAATGATTTATATCGCTTTCATATTAAAAAATAAAAATTAAGAGGGGATAAATAGTGGACATCCAAACCGTATTAGAATATTTCTCAGTGTATGGATTATTATTTTTATTTATTATTGTTTTTTTAGAATATATGAACTTACCTGGGCTTCCAGCAGGGATCATTATGCCAGCAGCCGGTATTTTAGTAGCAAGAGCAGATATGAGTTTTACGACGGCTTTAATTGTTTCAATTATTGCAGGATTACTCGGGAGTTATGTGTTATACGTAATGGGGTATTATTTGGGTAAACCATTATTAGATAAATATTATAAGAAGTATCAAAGGCTCCAAAATCCACTTGATAAAGCCGTCAATTTCACTGATAAGCATGGAAACAAGGGCGTGTTTGTCGCTAGATTAATTCCAGTCGCACGAACAATCGTCTCATTAACAGCTGGAACTTTTAGAATGAAGTTCCTTCCGTTTACGCTTTATTCAATTTGCGGTATTACCATATGGAACTTAGCCTATATTTATGCTGGATACGCCTTTGGCTACCTATTTTTAAAATAAATAAGAAAGATAGGTGATGAACTTGGTTATTGATCAAGACATCACCTATCTTTTTTTTAAAGACATGAAGAGTAACAAGAATTGGGGTTTGTAAAAAGAGTTAATCTGATAGCTTCTAATAACTGTTATCTTTGTGTTTATTATGTTTATTTTTCCAAATAGTAAATAATTATTATCTAATTTGGAATTAATAAAATATAAATAGAGTTCGTAAGGGGGATAAAATAATGAAAAAATTACTAGCATATCTCATGTTATCACTCATAGTAGGTTTAAATTTAGTTGGATGTTCAAGTCAACAAAAAGAGTTAGACGAAGAGATAAATATAACAAATCCCGAAAATGCTATCGTCACATTAAAAAATGGAAATGGTCGTTTTATAAACAATGAATCAAAATTGATTAATATTTCATCAACCAAACGTGAACAATTAAGAAATGGCCAAAACCCCTATGCCATTATTATCGCATGTTCTGATTCACGTGTTAGCCCAACGCATATTTTTAATGTTGGACTTGGAGAAATATTTGAAATAAGACTTGCAGGTAATGTGGTTGACGTGGACGTACTTGGAAGCATTGAATATGGAATAAATCACTTAAATATCCCTTTAATTGTAGTGATGGGGCATGAAGATTGTGGTGCAGTGACCGCAGAATATGATGCTATAAATAAAGGAGAAGAAGAAACTGGGCATTTAGTGGAGTTAATTGATAAAATTCAGCCTAGTGTTGAAGCGTCATCAAGTATTGAAGAAGCCATTCAAAAAAATGTAGAGGTTGTGCTAAAACAAATTGAAAATGATGAGGTTGTTCATAAATTAGTTCAAGAGGGAAAGATAAAAGTCATCGGGGCATATTATCATTTAGATGGCAAAGTGGACTTTAAAGAATAACCTTAAATCATTTTAATGATCTAAGATATAGCAGACAAATAGAAAATGGGTTGAAATTAAGCTGTTTAATTTAAATCTTATTTGCTATAAATTTAATTTTTAGGTTGCTATAATAGCTAGATTAATTAAGAATAACGAGAGCTTTAGTTGAAATAATCGGTTAATTTAAAATAAATACATAAAATTTATTTTTATTTTCAAATAAAATAAGAAGCTAACTATTGCACCCCATCAACGTTTAGAGAAGTTATTTTGGTCTTTTCAGGATTAATTAGTATAAAAATTTACCAGTAAGTTAAAATAAGAAGTTGCTTTTTGTTTTCTATGATGGTATACTAAGTGTAGCTTATCAGACATTCATCTTTAACACTTATTCATCGCCTTATAAAACTTAAGTTTTGAGATTTATATTTTCGTTGCATAGATTGTTTTTGGAGAAATCGCCTTGTTAAGTAATAAAATTATAGGAGGTAGTTTATTATGACTACAGGTACAGTTAAATGGTTTAATGCAGAAAAAGGTTTCGGATTCATCACTGTTGACGGTGGAGAAGACGTATTCGCTCACTTCTCAGCAATCTCAGGTGACGGATTCAAAACTTTAGAAGAAGGACAAAAAGTGTCTTTCGAAATCGTTGAAGGTAACCGTGGAGCTCAAGCAGCTAACATTACTAAAATGTAATTAACACTACCCAGTGTTAATTAAACCTTAATGAACTTAGTTCATTAAGGTTTTTTTTATGTCTAAAATACTCACCAATCGACTATAAGTAGTTAATTCGTTTCATATAGAGTGAGTAAAAAAAAACGACTGCAAATTTTTGCAGTCATTTTTTTATTTACGCTGAAGTTTCATTCGAAACATACATTTGCTTTAATGTTTCAATAAATGATTCATAATTATAACCAGTCGTTAATTTCTTAAATACTAGGCAACCCCCGTAAACTAATAGTAAGATATCCATATATAGTAGATTATTAGAAATTTTTTGTTTGATTAAGTGATTTTGTTTCATTAATATTTTATTTCCAGCACTGTCCGTTTCATCTGATAATTTAAAAGTAAACCATGCAGGTGAAACTTTTTGTTTTTTTGTTTTGTGATAAATAGCTTGAACTAAACCGTTATATTCAGTTTCAGTCATATTTTTAGCTTTTTCTAAGATTTCAGCACGATCTTCAGGTCTAAGATTTGCTGTTTGGACTTGAATTAATAGCATAACCTCTTCATTTGTTGCATTATCAGTGCTTAATTCGAACTCTTGCCCCATACGTTTATATGTAATCATTAATTCATCCCATCCTTCCTTAGTCGTAACTTTATAATCTCATAAAAAGATAAGATAATCAATATGTAACCCCTTTCTTATATAGTGGTCTAATGAAATAGTTATTCATTAATTAATGAATGTAATAGCCCTTGAATGAAATTGGAATAATAGTAAGATAAAGTTAATTTCTATGCTCGCAATAGTGTC
>JBOFCV010000072.1:0-5800 GCA_051646305.1 Turicibacter sp. | reverse complement strand
AAAAGCTATTAATTCAATCGGTCGACTATCCTGAAATTCTTTTTTAAAGTTAATGGTTTGCCGTAAAACGATCATCAATATCCTCACGATTAACCAAACGATTTGAATTCTGAAATTGCTTTATTGGTGCCTGTGGTAGACAAGATAAATTATTTTATTTGCTACATGGTGACTAACTTTTACAAAGAGGTAGCAAACATAATTTTTTATATTCGATAATGCACCCTAAATAATTTCTTAATCAAGAGAAGTGTTTTAGTAAAATACAGAGTTAAATTTATATGTTCTCGTGAGTTATCCTCTCCTCTAAGATAAAAGCATTTTGATAAGCAATTTAAAGATAAGAAAAAAGCGACCCACTGTTGTAGGTCGCTTCTTTCTGGTAATAAAAAAATTAATCTTCTTTCGACGCGTACTGACATTCTAACTTCGAATAGAAGTCCACACGAGGTTCTAAGAACTTTAATTTGTGTGTTGCTAAGTCATCCACATACTCTGATAATGGGGCTAAGATATGATCCCAGTTCCATAAAGCATCCCCTAAGTTTAAGTAATCAGCAAACATTTCACATCCACTTGGCGCAACGGGATGAACTAAGATGGCCATGACTTTACACGCATAGAAGCAATCAATCATCGTTTGGCGACGAATTTCATTATCGTCTTGCGCATCTGCCTCGCGACTTTTTGCTGCGAAGTATTTATTTACATCACGGATGTAGGCATCAATCACATAAGCAATACGGTGGAATTCATGGTTATACATGTGTTTTTCATACTCTACTACTTTTTCTTCAGCTAGTTGTTTGATTTGTTCACTAACCTCACCACTTGGAATTTTTCCATCAAAATGCATTTGTATCGTGTAGAAACATGAACGAATTAGTCGGTTAAAGACATTCGTTAAAAGATTTCCGTCTTTTAAAACCATGTCAACACCTTGACGATCTTCTTCTTTCATATACACTTGTGGTTTAAATCCTGTACTCTTAGATGAAAGTCCAAGCCCCATAAAATGCATGCGTAATTGTTCGGGTGTGTAGTATTCTAATAACTCATCGGCCATCGGTGGTTTAATCTCTGATGAGCTACTTGCTTTCGTATCCATAAATAAGATGTGGCGATTTGAAATGATATGAGGCATCTTAACTTCTAAATCTGTCTGTTTTAAGCCTTCAAACAATCCCATTTCAGCAACTGAATAGAAGTAAATATTATCTTCTCCGATGAATTGATAGACTAATGCCTCTTCATTGTTCCAGAATGTTTTCCACTCATCTTCATTAGCACCTATTGATTCTAGATACGCTTTAGTAAATGATATTGGAGCCCATAACGATTCAGGCCACACCCAAAACGTTAAGTCTTTTAATCCATCACGCTGTGGAACAGAAACTCCCCACTCAACATTTCCAGATAAACGGAATGGCACTAATGTCTTAGATGCCGTGTAATAAATTCCTAACGTCTCTAATACTTTTTTAGCTTCATCTCGAAGCTCTAGTGTCGCAAATTCAAAGATAACTGATTTTTTCTTTTCTTCATCAATCATCGTATGAACAGGTAATTGCTTTTGCAGCTCTTCTAAATCTTCAAAATATTTACGTGGCACATGAACGGCTGGTTTTTCTAAGAATTCTTCAATGATTTTTAATTGGTATTTACGTGTATTACTAAAACGCGTCAACTCGGCATGATTTTCTTTTAAAGCTTCCATCATGTCTTCTAGTACAAAGTACCAGTTTTCTACGTTACGATAAGCGGGTTGTTTATTTGATAAAACTGAAATAGGATTAATTAATTCACTTGGCATATATTGATGACCTAATGAGCACTCATCCGCATATGCTTTTTCTGATTGGCATCCTGGAATTGGACAACGCCCCATCACTTGACGTCCGTTTAAAAAGACTTCCAATTCTTCATCATAAAATTGTGGGGTTGAGTAGTTTTTAATTAACCCTTTTTTATATAATAATTCAAATAATTCATTTGAAACTTCTTGATGAATTTCACCAGTACGTCCTAATGCAGAGGCTCCAAATAAGTTTAAACTCACACCATATTTTTCTAGTGTCGCTTTTTGGTTTTCATGATTTGACATGACGTACTCTTCAATTGTTCCTGTGTATCCTTCTTCTTTTAACTTACGATAGCTTTCAAGAATAGGAGAACCATAGCAATCTGTTCCCGAAATGAAAATAACATTCTCTTTTCCAATGCGGTCACGCAAGAAACGAGCATAAATATCGGCATGAACAAACATCCCACCTACATGTCCAAAATGTAAATGTTTATTACCATACGGCATCCCTGCCGTTACAACTGCTTTTTTAGGAAATTCTGGACGTGCGTCACGTCCCATTAATCGGTTTGAAATCATAAAAAAAACGCCCCTTGAAATTTAAATTTCAAGGGGCGACTATATCGAAATCGCGGTACCACCCTATTTCGCTTTCATGTCACCATAAAAGTCTCATCAAGTATGTTTTAGTTCACATACTCTTTGTCTGGTAACGTAGACTGACGTTATAGCATCACACTAAATGAAGTGATCCGTATAAAAGCTCCAAGCCTTGGTTCATCTTATCTTCATTATCTGCTTCCACCATGTGCAGACTCTCTAAAAATGACGATTAAAACTACTCTTCTCTTCATCGCTTTAATTATGTTTTGTTTTGAAATTATAGCACGTTCACACTTGGTTATCAATACTCTATTTTGATCTTTTTAAGTCTTTATTAATCTTATTTCATTAAAATTTCCACATAAAAATTTAAATTTAACCATTCATCACCTATAAAGAATGTGATTTTAGAAATTTTGTTCCCTTTTAATTCAATTTTTCTCTATCAAATATCTACTTGTTATCATCTATTCATTCTGCGCACTAACTTCAGATCTAAGACAAGATTCCTCGTTGCTCTTTTAACCTTTTTTATCTTCCCCAATTTTAGAAAAATTATATTATGTTTAAATATATCACTACTCTCATCTTTATAAAATGCCCATACCGACTACTTTTTCTCGTCTATAACTTTTCGCATAGACTGACTGACTTTTTGATTAACAGATTCCTGATAGAGATCCTCATAAGTTTTTGAGTCTTTAATGAGTTCATCACAAAAAGTTGCGACATCTCGTCCTGTTATTTCTAGCACTTCTTTTCCATTAGCAACGCCTTCTTCAAAAAAATCAGCAATCCCTGAAAGTAACTCTATGCTCTCACCTAATTCCACAGGACCAACCTTAAAAAGATACTTTTCAATTTCTTTATAAACAATCTGATAATCTTTCGGTAACTTTTTAATACGTGCGACATGAGCACGCCACTCTTTTTTTTCTTCAATGAATTGTTTTATATTCATATAATCCTCCTATTTACCTAATTTTTTTGCAATATTTTTGTTGAGTTGTTTACGCCATTTATCACGATACGTATTTAGTCCATCTGTTCCAACTAAAGCCAAACAGAACTCATGAACATCCACCCCTAAAACATCTTCTACCAACTGTCCATTACTAGCTGTTTCCTCAAGTAGCACAAGTGCCTCATCAAGAATTGGCATAAGATTTCTCCCAGTAAAATCTGAATGAACCCAAAGGTTTTCCATAATTTCCTTCCATGCAACTTGATAATCTGCTGGTAGCTTTTTTGCTCGCAATTCAAACTTTTTAAACTCTTTCGTCATATCACGCCCGGTGATTTTATCAAAAAAATTCATTATTTCATCTCCTTCAACTCACTAATTTTAGATTCTAAAAAGTCCCATTTTGACCAGAACTTTTTCAACTCTTCTTGTCCTGCTTCATTAAGTGTGAAGAATTTTCGTGGGGGCCCCATATCTGATGGCTTCTTCGTCGTTTCCACTAATTTATTTTTTTCAAGTCGGACTAAAATCGTATAAACTGTTCCATCTACAACATCTGCAAATCCAAGTGCATTTAACTTCCTCGTAATTTCATATCCATATGTTTCTTTATGACTAATAATTTCAAGAACACAACCCTCTAGTACACCCTTTAACATTTCTGTAATATTTTCCAAATGATTCACTCCTTAACGCTCTAGTACTATCGGTATTAAGTATTACTTACTACTACTATATAGTATTACAGAATACCTGTTTTGTCAACGCGATACATGTAAATTTTATATTTATTTTTAGCAATGAACATTAAAACATACTGCTCATTTAGAACTAGAAAACTAATAAACTAATGATTTGTGTATAAATTAAAAATTCCCACAAACCGTAGTCTGTGGGAATATAAAACAACATATTTAATTTTCAACCTAATGGTGTCTGATTAGATTAAATTACTATATTCCATTCTACGAACTCTTCCACTAAATTCATTTTTCATTGATATTCCTCTTCATTAAATACGCACTGTCAATTTTTTCTCTAACCAAACTACGTCTCAAATTAAATTTTAACTTCCTCTAACGACTTTCCTTGAAGCTGTTCAATCGCTTTTAAAAATGGCAACTCCTCTTGACTACAAAATGAAATCGCCACGCCTTGCATCCCCGCTCTTCCTGTCCGTCCAATTCGATGGATATATGTCTCTGGCACATTCGGAATATTTAGATTCACGACATGCGATAATTTATCGATATCAATTCCTCTTGCCACAACATCAGTTGCAATCAACACTTTTATTTCTTTATTCTTAAATAACTCTAATGACTTTTGTCGCTGTGATTGATTTTGATCCCCATGAATCGCTTTATTTCTTATATTCGCTATATTAATTGCCTTGCTTAACTTATCTGCTTTCGTCTTCGTTCTAACAAAAACAATGACCGATTCATACGTTTGACTTTTTAACCATTCAAGGAGTGCCGCCGTCTTATCCGGTTCTTCTACATAATAAACTTGCTGATTAATCTCCACTTTATCGGCAACTGTCACCTGTGCACTTATCTTTATCGGATTTTTTAAAAAGCTGTTCGCAAGCTTCATAATTTCGTTTGGCATCGTTGCTGAAAACAACATATTTTGTCTAGATTTAGGCAACTTCCTAATTATTTTTTTAACGATATGTAACATGGCCTCATCAAGCATTTGATCCGCTTCATCCAGTACAAACAAATCTATTGTATCTGCATTAATATGTCCTTGCTCTACAAAATCAAGCAGACGTCCAGGTGTTGCAACGATAATATCTGGCTCTCTTTTTATCACTTTAATATGACGTTTCGGTGTAACCCCACCAAAAAGCACACCCACTTGCAATTCGGTATAACGTGCCAACACTTCAAAACTTTCACCAATTTGAAGTGCTAATTCTCTGGTCGGTGCTAAAATCAACGCTCTAACCGGTTTGCTTCCAACAGACAAAAACTGATTGTCTAATAGTTTTTGCAAAATCGGGATGGCAAACGCTGCCGTTTTTCCTGTTCCTGTCTTTGCACACCCGAGTAAATCTTTTCCACTCAGTAAAGCAGGAATTGCTTTCTCCTGAATTAACGTTGGCGTTTGATAGCCACATTCTTCTATTGCCTTCATAATATCTGGATGTATTTGTAAATCATTAAATGTCATGTTGTTCTCCTTAACTTAAGTGCTTCACTATTATTTCTGCCAAATGAAAGGCTAAAGATACCTTATTATAACATTAACACAGTCTATAATGTTTGACATATTTAAGTTTGTATCTTTTCTTTCTATCCTAAACAAATCCTTAAAAATTAAAAAACTTAGAGCCAACTAGCACCTCTAAGTCTTGATTTTACATTTATTATTTAACTGCTTTCACGAGTTGAATCGTAATTACACCCGGTTTCATCCCG
>JBOFCV010000070.1:0-6888 GCA_051646305.1 Turicibacter sp. | reverse complement strand
AGAATGAAGCGACTTGTTTGATTGAAATTAAAACCGTGGAAGCATTAATTAAATCGATTAAACGATTACGGGGATGAAAAGGAACATCAAAATAATTAATAGATTAAGAATGAACTGCTAGATGCTGGCAGTTTTTTTATGAGGTAGGGAGCTTTAGTAAGTAGATTGTTAAGATATGTTAAAAGCTTAGATAAGAATCTAATTTCTATGAATTTAAAGGTTAAAAACAGAATGTTTGAGCATAACATGGAAATCTAGCTAATTATCATGTATGATATTTAGAAAGGGGTTACAGTTTGACGAAAAACACAAGAATTCTGACGGTTTTGTTAAATATCTAATGTGTTATTCAGTATATAATGCAAGGGATTAGAACATCTGATCATTTTCTTGCATGTGGTTTAGGGAAGGTGATTGAGATGGAGTGGGAGTACAGGAAGACGTATTTAGTGGATGAATTTGTCGTTCATGAGCTGATGACGCTTTATTACTTTGAATTTGCAAAGGATTATGTTTTTGAAGGCGAGCGCCATGATTTTTGGGAATTGGTGTATGTGGATAAAGGTGAAGTAGAAGTGATGAGTGAGGATGACGGTTATAAATTGAAGCAAGGAGAGATGATGTTTCATAAGCCACTTGAGTTTCATAATTTATGGGCTAATGGTGTGAAGGCACCAAATGTGATGATCATCTCATTTATTTGTCACTCACCGGCGATGTCTTTTTTCAATGAAAAATTGTTTAGGATAAGCGATAAAGAACAAAAACTATTAGCAAGTATCATTGAAGAGGCAAAAGCTACGTTTTTGTTACCATTAGATGTCCCACTATCAAAACTTGAATTTAAATCAGTCACACCCTTTGGATCGCAGCAATTAATTAAGCTATATCTCCAACAATTACTGATTTCATTAGTACGCTCAGATGAATTAACGCAAAGATCAAAGAAAATATCATCTCGTGTAAAGCAGCGCTATGATGACCATACCATCAGTAAAATAATGACGTATTTAGAAAATAATTTGGATATTGATCTAAAATTTGAAGAAGTCTGCAAGTATACAAATTTGAGTCAAACCCATATTAAAGTTCTATTTAAAGAGAAGGTTGGGACTGGGGTTATGGAGTATTACAAATCACTCAAAGTAGAAAAAGCTAAATTAATGATTCGAGAGGATAACTATAATTTTACGCAAATTGCCGATAAACTTGGATATCACTCCATTCATACGTTTTCAAGGAACTTTAAAAAAGCAACAAACATGACACCATCTGAATACGCACGTTCTGTTCGGGTTTGATTGTTTGTCATGAAGTAATTAACGGTTAGAACACCAACTGATTTGAATGAATTCAAACAGATGAGTGAGACATATAAAAATAATTGAGGGGGAAAAAATATGAATCAAGTAACAGTTGCAATTATTGGAGCAGGGCAACGTGGAAATGACACGTACGGAAATATTATGTTTGAAGAAATTGAAGGGGTAAACGTTGTCGGGGTTGCCGATTTGATTGAAGAACGTCGCAAACGTACCGCAAAAAAACATCAGATTGATGAAGAAAATGTATTCGAATCGTACGAACAATTATTAAGCAAAGAAAAATTTTGCGATGCTGTTTTAGTGTGTACAACGGATGAATTACATTATGAACCGGCGAAAATGGCATTAGAAAAAGGGTATCATTTATTACTTGAAAAACCGATGGTGAATAAGCAAGAAGATGTGGAAAAGTTAGAGGAATTGATTGCCAATCATCCAAATCAAATTTTTATGGTATGTCACGTTCTTCGTTATTCACCGTTCTTTGTTAAAATCAAAGAATTATTAGACGCTAATGAAATTGGTGATGTGATTTCAGTTCAACATAATGAAAATGTGGGTTACTATCATATGGCACATAGTTTTGTTCGTGGAATCTGGCGTAACTGCGAAGAAAGTAGTCCAATTATTTTAGCTAAAAGCTGTCATGATTTAGATATTTTAAACTTTTTAGTTGGTTCAAAATGTACAAAAATAGCATCGTTTGGTCAATTAAAACATTTTAGAAAAGAGTGTGCACCAGAGGGGTCAAGTGACCGTTGTTTGACATGTAATGTTGAATCATCATGTCCATATAGTGCTAAAAAGATCTATTTGAATGCTATTGGGGGCTGGCCAGCAACGGTTGCTACATCAGATCAAACTGTAGAAGGCGTGATGCATGCGTTAGAAGTTGGACCATATGGTCGCTGTGTGTATCACTGTGATAATGATGTTGTGGATCATCAAGCAACGATTTTAGAATATGAAAATGGTGTGAGTGCAACGTTTAATTTAAGTGGATTTACGCATGATATTTCTCGTACGTTAAAAATTATGGGAAGTCATGGAGAGTTACGTGCTCACATGGAACTTAATGAAATAGAGATTCACTATTTTAATGGACAGGAAACAAAGAAAGTTCAGCCATTAGATGATATGGGTGGAATGAGTGGCCATGGTGGGGGAGATGCTCGCTTGCTTGCTGATTTCATAAATTTAGTAAGAGAAAGTCAGAATGGGAAAATCGGTCAAGGTAAAACGAACGCTAAAAAATCATTAGAGAGTCACAAAATGGCATTCGCTGCAGAAGAATCAAGATTAACAAATAAAGTCGTTCTTCTATAGAAATAAGGAAGTGGCACTAAAATGTTGGCAAATCCCAACGGTTTTAGTGCCATTATGTAATGACAAAGGTTAGATTCTACTAAAGTTATGACGTGATAGAAGACTAGCTATTTATAAGAAAGTAAGGATGAGTTCCTTTATTAAAACAGTTTAAAGTGTGAATTTCAAAACACTAAGGTTTTATTTGTTTCATGGAAGTAGAAAACATATAACTTAAAGAATACACAAGGAGTTTGAAAATGAAAATTGAGAAGTTAAATATTGAAGGTAACACATATAAAGAGGCGTATTTAGATTTGATGAGTTATTGTTTTAACCCATCAGGTCGTGAGTATTTTGAAGGCGAGTTTGTTGAGACAACACCAGATTTAGGGACAATTTTAGGAATAGTTGACACAGATGGTGCCATAGCAAGTAGTGTGACAATTTTAAATAAAGAGATTTATTTAGGTGGTCAGGCTGTGAAAATGGGTGGGATTGCATGTGTTGCCAGTATGGGACATCATCGTAGCGGAGGTGTTGTCAGCCGCTTGATGAAAGAAAGTTTAAAAATCATGAATGAACAAAACATGGTGTTTTCAATGTTAGGACCGTTTAAATATGAATTTTACGAAAAGTTTGGATATAAATTATGCTTTGAGAAATATGAATGTAAAGTGCCAATTGAACAACTGAAATCATTTAAAAATACAGGAACGTATCAGGTGTTAAATGATAAATCATTAGCTGAAATAAAAGAGTTTCATCAAGCGGTTTGTGTGGATTATAATGGTTGCTGTTTACGAACAGATCGCGACTGGAATCGTTCATTTAATCAAAAAGAGAATGTTCGCGGCATCATTTATCGCAACCCAACGGGTGTCGTTGAAGGTTATATGGTATATAAAATATCACCAGATGAAAAAGAATTTAATGTGAACGAATTAATCTTTACAACACCACAAGCCGTTAATAGTTTATTAAGTTTTATTTATCTACATGAAGCCCAAACTAAGCAAGTAAACATTCAATCGCACGCAAAAGACTACATGATGGACAGACTAAAAAATCCTTCAGTAGAGTGGGAGATTCATCCCGGAATGATGGGGCGAATTGTGAATGTATCACGTGCGCTAACTCATTACCAAATGACTGGAACGGGTTCAGTTGTTATAAATGTTTCTGACAAGCAGTGTGAGTGGAATCATCATAGCTATCAAATCGATATTTTAGAAGGAGTTGTGGTGGGGGTAAGTGTAACAGATGCTTGTCCACAACTTGAAATCGATATTTTAGAACTAACACAACTCGTGATGGGGTATCGCACGCTTTTAGAACTTGTAAATCTTGGAACTGTGAGTCTTTTAGATGAGTCTATTTTAAACCATTTTAAAGTGCTAAAAAGCAATATCGCGTTATATGATTTCTTCTAATCAATAAAATTAAATAAAAAAAATCGTAGGATAAACGCCTAAGCATATAGGTGTTCTTTCTACGATTTTTTATTATTAACCCACCTTTATAAAAATAATATCAATAATCCAGTGTGAAAAGTTGAATACTACAGATAGGCAGAAATGATTGCTTCAGTTCAGATAGCAGGTTGAAAATCTTAGAGACGTCAAGATTAGATTATCTTAAAGTCTTAATCAAAAGGTTATACGGTATGTTAGACGTATCTATTTACTGGATTAAGTGTTACGTGTCTAAAAGAATGAGGGTGAATGAAATGTTTAAAAATATAGTTCAAATTTATAAACAGGATATGAAAAAGATATTTACTAATTATGCAGCCATTATTGTATTTGCTGCGTTATGTATCTTACCGTCTTTATACGCTTGGTTTAACATAGTCGCATCATGGGATCCTTATTCAGAAAAAGCAACGAGTCAAATTTTGATTGGTGTTGTTAATTTAGATCAAGGAAGTGATATTGATTATGACTATTTAAACTTTGGGGATAAGGTGGTGGCTGAACTTAAAAATAATCAGTTGTTAGGCTGGCGATTTATGAGTGAAAAAGAAGCAAATAAAGCTTTGCAAGAAGGACAGGTTTATGCGACAATTACGATTCCAAAAAATTTCTCTGAAGATATTACGTCGCTCATTAAAAGTGATGTGAAATCTGGTGAAATTATTTATACCGTGAATGAGAAAATAAATGCGATTGCACCCAAATTAACGTCAAAGGGCGCGACCGGTGTTCAAGAAAATGTGAATAAAGCAGTCATTGAAACGGTTAGTGAGGTATTGTTTGAAACTGGAAAAGTTGTAGGGAGTGAAATGCAACAAACGGTTTTACCGAAGCTTGCAATTATTTATGATCAATTAGATGGGGTAATCGCTAAGTTTTCTGAAGTAAATGAAACGGTAGATATTGCCTCTGAGGGTGTGGGCAAAATTAAGGACCTTATTCAAAGTATTCAAGGTGATATTCCATTGATTCAGGATACGATAAATAATATGGTCAGTTTATCGGGTCAAGTAGAATCGTTTATAAAGAATTCTCGTGAAGGTCTTGATCTATTAGCACCTAGTTTAAAAGAAGACCTTCGATTAATGAGTGAGATTACAAAAGAGATTGCAACGTATGCAAGTAGTGTGATGGATGCGATTCAATCTGGAACAGATAAGGCTCCTGAAATGGTTGCTAACTTAATAACGAAAGTGACTAGTTCGGAAAAGCTAGTTGAGTCACTCATTAATATTTTAGAAGGATTCAACAAAATTACGCCTGGAAAACCATTAACACCGATTATTAATCAGCTCAGTGGTGTTTCAACTGAATTAGTAAAAATAAATGACTTACTCAAAAAAGTTGAAACAAGTCTTGCTAATGGAGAGACGCCTGATTTGAGTTTACTAGCAAATATAGTCACAATCGCAAATAATGTAAATGCCATTACGAGTGGATTATATCAGCGTTTTGATAGTGAGATTGCCCCTAAGATTAGTTTGATTTTAGATGAAGCAAGTGGGACGCTTGAAAATATTGTGACGGTTTTGAATAATGCTAAGTCTAAAATTCCAGATGTTCAAACTATTTTAAATCTTGCATTTGATGGAGCCGATAAAGGAATTGAAGGAATTGCCTATATTAAAGAAAAATTACCAGAAGCAGAAAACTTGGTAGTGGAACTGGCGAATAAGATAGATGCAGTGAATAAAAACGAAGACCTAAAAGAAATCTTAGTTTTACTTCAAGAGGCAGTTCAAGATCGTATTAATTTCTTAAGTAATCCAGTGGATTTAGTAGAGGAAGTGTTATATCCAATGGGGAATTATGGGACAGCTATGACCCCATTTTATAGTGTGTTATCGCTTTGGGTAGGTGCGACATTTTTAATTTCAATGTTGGCTGTTCATGCTCATGGGAGCTACCGTCCTGTTGAAGTGTACTTTGGAAAATTACTGTTATTCTTAACGATTGGTATTATTCAAGCACTTATCGTATCGATGGGTGATTTATATTTATTGAATATTTATTGTGTAAATCCATCCCTCTTTGTAGCCGGCTTAGTGTTTACAAGTATTGTCTTTATATTTATTGGCTATTCCCTTGTTTCAATCGCTGGAAATGTAGGAAAGGTTATTTCAATTATATTACTTGTTTTACAAGTAGCGGGATCAGGGGGAACATTCCCAATACAATTAACACCGCATTTCTTCCAAGTTATTAATCCGTATTTACCATTTACGTATAGTATCTCACTAGCTCGTGAAGCTATTGGTGGTGTTGTTCAAAGTGTCCTTATAAAAGACATTGTTATCTTACTAATATTTATTATCGGTGCTATTCTTGTATCTATTTTCTTAAAGAAACCCATTAATAAATTAATGGAAAAATTCACAGTGAAATATAAAGAAAGTGGAATTGCTGAGTAGTTGATGAAAGTTTAGTTAATGAAGGAGTATAAGATAAAACGACTATTAAATGTTAAAAGCGACTATTTCAATTTTTGAAATAGCCGCTTTTTTTATTTAATTATGATGAATAACTCCACTTTCATCCTAGGTTACAAGGAGTCACTCGATAAGTGTTATTATTATTTACAAGTACATTGACAATTGTATTGTTGTTGATGCATAGGTTTTTGACCTTGGTTCATAGGCATAGTTCCCATAGGTTTTTGACCTTGATTCATAGGCATAGTTCCCATAGGCATTTGACCTTGATTCATAGGCATAGCTCCCATAGGCATTTGACCTTGGTTCATAGGCATAGCTCCCATAGGCATTTGACCTTGGTTCATAGGT
>JBOFCV010000055.1:0-2696 GCA_051646305.1 Turicibacter sp. | reverse complement strand
TTAGGTAATCGTAAGACATAATGTTTATCACAATCTTTGAATAAATAATTTTTATGACTCAATCCTCCGAGTCTTGTAAATGAGTCATTTCTTTTAGAATTTGTCATGTTATCCCCTTCGAGAATATTACTTGAATGATAGATAAGACGCAGTTAGTTTGGTGTTGTTTCAAAACTATTACTACGCCTATATGTTAGAATGACTCATTTTGGTTTTTTTAAATGTTAGTCATTCTATTTACTACCATAAAAAAGAGCGTTGTAATAGAAAGCTTTCTATAAAGCTTAACTATTACGAGTAGTCAGATATTTTATAGTCTATGTAAAAATTTTAAAAATCTAAAATTTACACAGGCTAACATATAAAGCTACCTAGATTTTAGTTGCGATTTATATCTTTTTTGCGATAGATGTTGTGAAAGCAATTGTTATTCATCACGCAAGATGCCTTAATATCAGGGTGTTCAAGTTTTATATATAAGCCCTACTAAATTTTTGTGTTTTTAAAATTTATAGTAGGACTATAAGATGTCGTTGTACTAAAACGTTTAAGGTTCTCGGCTTTGCAACTAAAAAGATAAACGATTTATTGATTGGTAAATAGGCTGCCATATAACATCTAGTTTTTTAATCGGTTCGTATATATATAAGTCCTACTAAATTTTTCGTACTTATAAAATTTATAGTAGGACTATATGTTAGTCGTCCTAATTTTTTGTTTTTTAAAAATTTTAGCACGACTATAGAGCTATCTAAGTTTTAGTTTAGATTAAATGTCTTGGGTGATAGTTGTTGTAAAAGCATTCATAATAATTTACGCAGGATATCGTCGTACCAAAGCATTTAAGATTCTAGTGCTGCACCTATTCATATGAAATATTTATCGCTTTGTATATAGATTATGTAAATCATATTTTGTTACAGTTTAGGTCATCCTTTAATAAGTGGTCTGAATAAATGATGCGTATAATCTTAATTTAAAGTTAGCCAATATCTTTGTGTCGTTTCATTTCCATCGGCTATTTCATTTTCAAATTTTCCACCGTTATTTGTTATGGTTTTTGCTGAGGCAATATTATCTTTATCACATGTAATTAAAACTTTTTTTATGTTTAATGAGACACATTCATTTAAAGCTTTGGCTAACATTTCGGTTGCGTACCCTTTTTGACGTTCAGATTTTCTGATACTATAACCGATATGTCCACCGAATTTTAATAAATAGTCATTTAAATAATGTCTAATATCAATCATTCCAATTAACCGATGATCATCAGTTGAAATCGCCAGATAGGTAGTCGATGGAACTAATCCTGGTCTTACCGTTTCTTCTTTTAAATTGTTAGACCAATCAGCATACCAGGCTTCAAAGTTTTGTGCAGTACTTAAACCTGCTGTCCCATCCATACTATCACCATGATGGATAAATTCGTTTTTGTAATCCATAATTTTTTCTTTATCGTCTAGTGTAGGTAAGACTAACGTTAATCTGTTCATTTTTTTCCCCTCCAAATGTAGTAGTCAAATCCGTGATGTATTTGTAGCTATACTATATCATTTTAGACCAGTTTATTCCAGAGGGGATTAATCGTTAATGACATGATCATTCAAAGGATATAGTTCATCAAGAGTGGCTGTTGAATAGGAAAAGGCACCGTAACAGTAGATGAGGTGCTCTTTCGTATGAATTTAATGGATATTATATTGATTTAAGGTATCGATAAAACGCATCATTTCATCGTCTGATACTTGTTCGAACCAGTGATAATAGGCACCCACTGAGGTGAATTGAGTCACGGAATGAAGACAGATGACATCATCAACAAACTGCCTGATTTCTTCGATAATATCAGTGGGTCCAACCGGAATAGCTAAAATAACTTTTGCAGGATGATGTTGTTTAATTGACTTGATGGCGGCAAGTAAAGTAAATCCAGTTGCAATCCCATCATCAACTAAGATAACTATTTTATCACAGACATCGGGGAATTCATCACTCTGACGATACGTTGTTAATCGGCGTTTAATTTCTGCCATTTCTTGCGTTGTTTCTTGTTGAATATACGCGTCACTAACACCTAAATACTTGACGTATTCCTCATTAAGTAAGTAATTTCCATCCACTGTTACAGCCCCAATGGCAATCTCTTTGTGGTGAGGCGCACCAATTTTTCGAGGAATAATTAAATCCCATGCGAAATTAAATCTTTTGATGGCGGGCATTCCAATTTCCATGCCACCGCGCGGAACCAGCAACACAAGAACATCGTCATCTTTATATTTTGCAAGATGATCACAAAGCAAACGCCCAGCATCTAATCGGTCTCTAAATAGCAAAAAAATCACCATCCTTTCAATAGAATACTGATAGTATGTGTGATTTAATGTCAATTTATTGTAACGCCCGTATCATAGACATTCAAATAACTTAGATTAATCCACTCGATTGCGGTTGGGTTATTTTGAATACCACTGCGGCACTTCATGACGGGGCCGTTCTTTGGTTGATTACACCGTAGCAGTTTTTGAGTTTATGTCATTTTGGGGTAATAACGAGTCAACCTCAATGGGAGAGTTCCCAATTTTTTCAAATGTTTTAACGTCAAGAAATAGGATGTTTTAGGAAAATTAAAAACACTGAGACAAAATCCCAGTGTTTTTAGATATTATTTAGCTTCTGTTTTTGCAGCGACTGCT
>JBOFCV010000016.1:0-11738 GCA_051646305.1 Turicibacter sp. | reverse complement strand
TTAAGATACTTAAAACAACTGAAAAGCAATTAAATTTCTTCACTTTTATTCCACCTTTCACGACCCCATTCAATTTTTATGCTTACCTACTTACTATTTACATTATTTATCACTTCATAAGTGGATAAATTTTCTATTTAAAACATCTTCTATAAACTCCTGTCTATTCTTTAAAATTAAAATAAAAAGGCAGCCTCTTGTTGAAAGAAACTAGCCTGATTTATCTTTTTTATTTAGTTAAGTTGTAATTTCATATCACCTTGGTTAATCTTATTAACTTTTTTTAGGTAGGTTACCACCAAATAGCTTATCATCGCGGGTAAAATAAAATGTAATATCATAATGGATGGAATTGCTTTCACCCCCATCACAGCAATCGTTTGGATTTGTCCCACTAAACCACTGCTCCCCATACCTGCCCCAATACTGTTACAACTCATCTTAAAAACTGTTGTTGAAAGAATGCCTACGAATAGACTAGCAACACTTGGAGGTATGATGATATAAGGATTATTTATCGCATTTCCAAACTGAATTTTTGATGTTCCTAGCCCCTGTGACAGCAAACCTTGAATCCCATTGTCAGAATAAGAAGCGACTGCAAATCCAACCATTGAAGCAGTGCATCCAACCACAGCTGCACCGGCAGCAAGCCCGCTTAGACCTAATGAAGTTGCAAGGGCTGCTGAACTAATAGGTGACAAAATAACCCCTGACATGATAAGGGCAACAATTGCTCCCATTAAGATAGGTTGCAGCTCTGTTCCGTAATTAATCAATTGGCCAATAATCCCGGTTAGCTGTCCAATAATGGGTGAAATAAACACCCCTGTTAATCCACCTATAATTATACAAATCATCGGAACTAAAATAATATCAACAATAGTTTTTCCAACTATCTGTTGTCCGATTATACAGGTCACAAGTGCTGCAACATATGCACCTGCCGGATCACCTACGGTTAAAAGCATTTGGCCGTCTATTATTTGAACTGATCCTCCACCAATACTAGCCGTAACCAAACATGCAAAAATAATTAATGATGGTGACCCTAAACTTGATGCCACTCCTGCACCAATCGCAGCTGACATGAATACCTTTGCAACCCCACCAATCATTATAAATAATTCAAAATTAAATAAATGACCCAGTTGAACCAGTATGGTTCCGACAACTAAAGTTGCTAATAAACCTAATCCCATCCCATTTAGAGATTTTATTAATTTACTTTTCATATTTACCACTCCTTTTTGTAAACTCACGTGTCTTGTCACATCTGTTTAAATAAAAATCATGAGCTTGTATCATGATTTTTAACTAGTTACAATTTGGTTTTTTTAATAAATTTTTCTCGTTTAATTTATTTATAATTTTTTGATACATTTCTTCATTTATAACTTCAATGGTATGAAAATGTGCCCCTTCCGTTAATGTCGAAAGTGGTTTATTTCCATAAGTGGCAAGCTTTTCAATAAATTCGGAAACATCAAATGGGTACTTGATATTTAACATGGCTCTTATTTCACCATAAATCGGATGTTCCACAATGACATCAATCACTTTCCCACCATACCCTACAATAATGTTTAATTCTTCTCTCATTTCATCTATGGAACTACTATGCTCACAGTAAATTATTTTATGTAAACCCTGTTCATCTGGTTGATTAATTATATATCCAACGGGTGTTGCCACTACATTTATACCTTTTGCACGCAGAAGAGCAATATCTTGAACAATAACTTGACGGCTGACATTTAGCTCTTTGGCTAATGAACTCCCCTTGAGAGGTTGCTTCGCTTTTAACAACATATCTTCTAAACATAAACGTCTTTCATTAGTCTCCACATCATGCACCTCATTCTTTTTTATTTTAATATTTTAATATAATTTCCAAAAGTTGTCTATGCTTTCATCCTCATTCATAAAAAAATCTTAACTTCACACATAAAAGTATAAAGTTAAGATTTTTATATTAAACCTATTATGAGTAAACAACCGCCCACAATTTACTTTAACGCATCAAAATAACTCTCCCCAATGGCAGGTAACGGTGTGTTGAAGTTTTGAGAAATCGTTGCCCCGATACTTGCAAATGAACTACCCGTAGGTAATGATCCACTATTTTTAAAGCTTGGTGAGTGGAAAATAACTGGAATATATTCGCGTGTATGATCACTACCCGCAGTTGTTGGGTCATTTCCATGATCGGCAGAAATAATTAATAAATCATCTGCTTGAAGTTTGGCTATAACTTCTCCCAATTGCACATCAAAGCTTTCTAAACATTTCGCATAACCTAGTGGATCACGACGGTGTCCATACATGGCATCAAAGTCCACTAAATTTAAAAAGGCAATCCCCTTGAAGTCTTTATCCATGACAGTTAATAACTGCTCCATCCCATCTTCATTTGATTTCGTGTGAATTGAATCTGTAATCCCTTCACCCACATAAATATCAGAGATTTTACCTAATGCTATTACCTCTAACCCACTGTCTTTTAAATCGTTCAATACAGTGCGTGCAAATGGTTTCAAAGCATAGTCATGTCTATTATGCGTACGTTTAAATTCACCCGCTTTTGGTCCAACAAATGGGCGGGCAATAATACGTCCTACTTTCCACTCTTCTTTCATTGTAATATCACGAGCTATTTTACAAATGTTCCATAACTCTTCTGGAGGAATAATATCTTCGTGTGCAGCAATTTGCAACACGGAGTCAGCAGACGTGTACACAATTAAATCACCTGTTGCCATATGGTGTTCACCTAGTTCATCTAGTATCTCTGTTCCAGATGAAGATTTATTCCCGACAATTTTACGACCTGTTCTAGCTTCTAATTCATCTAATAATTCTTTTGGGAATCCTGTCTCTGTGAATGTTTTGAAAGGTTCAGTGATTTTAAGTCCCATAATTTCCCAGTGACCTGTCATCGTATCCTTTCCAAGTGATAACTCATCACATTTTGTGTAATAAGCTTTTTGCACAGTCATTGGCTGTACGCCTTGAATCGTTGTAATATTCCCATATCCTAATGCTTGCATGTGAGGCATATTAAGGCCTTTTGCTACCTCTGAAATATGTTTAATTGTATTCGCTCCTGCATCTCCATATGTAGCTGCATCAGGCAATTCTCCTGCACCGACTGAATCCATAATAATTAAAAATACGCGTTTAAATGACATCTTAAACTTCCTTTCTATCAAACAAAAACTTACTGTATTAGTATTTGTTATTTTAATATCTTTTATTAGGGTTAAATAAACTCATTCACTCGAATTATTTGTGATTTCCTAATTGTTAGGATCAAAAAACTTCTCTATTGTGAATCAAGGATCTTTATTCCTTTAGGATTTTTTTTGATTAAGCAGAGCATAGGCCCTAGATGGACTATTCTATTATATTGTATTTTATTAATTTTGGCGATATTTAGAATAAAATTTACAGATTACAATCGCTTACTTCGAGGATGGTAATCTTCAAATATATGTTTCAAATGATCACGGCTCATATGCGTATATATTTGCGTCGTTGAAATATCTGTATGACCTAACATCTCCTGTACCAAACGTAAATCGACCCCATTTTGAAGTAAATGAGTGGCAAATGAGTGGCGTAATTTATGCGGAGATAATTCTTTTGTAATGCCTGCATACATCGCTTGTTGCTTGAGTATCTTCCAAAAACCTTGGCGAGTCATCGGTTCACCAAATCTGTTGAGAAACAAGGTATCATTTGCCTTTTTCACAAGTTTTTGACGCCCAGTATTCAAATAAACCGCTAAAGCATCAACGGCTTCTTCTCCAATTGGAATAATTCTTTCTTTATTTCCTTTACCGTAACACTTAACAAACATCATCGATAAGTGAACATCTTCCATTTTTAAAGTGAGTAATTCTGATACACGCATCCCTGAAGCATACATCAATTCAACCATCGCTTTGTTTCTCTTTTCATTGGGCGTACTTTGATTAAAACTTTCTAAAAGTTGCCCTACTTCATCAATGCTTAATACGGTTGGCAGAGTGCGATTTATTTTCGGACTCTCAATCAAATCACATGGATCAAACGTTGTCATTTTTTCAATGACTAAATACTGATGAAATGTTCTTATAGCCGATAACTGTCTAGCAACAGATTTCGTCGTTAGCCCTCGCTCATATAGTGAGATGATATACAACTGAACATGTTCACGGCTCACGTCCATCATATCCTTTACTTGGGCTTCTTTTAAAAATAACGTATACTCCACCAAATCGCGTTGATAACTCTCTTTCGTGTTAAATGATAAGCCTCGGTCCACAATGAGATAAGATAAAAAATCATTTATTATAATTTCAAATTTTGTTTGATTTGACATGATAAAACGTTCCTTTTCTCTCCTTAAAACTTTGTTATACTTTATTGTTTTTCTTTTACGTATGCCTATATCAAAGGCTACTTTACTTCTTTAAACACAGATTAAATACTTTTTAGAGGACTAACGTATTTTTTATTTTTTTATTGAGTTTAACTAAAATAAACGCTTGTCATTTAAGCTTAAGACACTAATAATGACCTTTCTCTTTTAAAAAAGACCTCTACCAAGTAGAAGTCTTAACTTGTCTCTAGTCTTTTTGCCCACAGTCGTGACAAACACCATACAATGTCAGTTCATGATCCGTAACCATAAAACCATATTTTTCTTGAATAAACGCTTCATACACTTCAAGCTCATCTGCTATTTCAATAATAGCCTGACACTTTGTACAAATAAGATGATGGTGTAGATGATTCACTTCATCTAGATCAATTAAATCATAATAATTAATCCCATCATTTTTAATTTTAACATTTCGAATGATATTTATTTTCTCGAATAGCTCAAGAGTACGATAAATAGTGGCAATTCCAATTGAATCATCCACATGTTTCACAAGTTCAAACAAGGTTTCAGCAGAAAAATGTTGTTCTTGATTTTTAATAATCGTACTTAAAATTCGCTTACGTTGCTTCGTCAGCTTTGATCCTGCCTTAGCAATCATTGTTTCATATCTTGAAAGTTCCATCATATTATCACCATATTACTTCTCTAAGTATAATAAGTCTTGCTTATTCTTATTATAACACTACTATTTCAAAACTGTCATCATTTTGCACATTTTTATCTTCAATTTCCGTTGCTTCTTGTCCTACCTTATTAGATTCAAACTGGTTGTATATAATCGGCTGAATGAAATAGGTTACGCCCGATGTTATAAGTGTTAAAATCATAATAATCACTAATTGATAAAAGTAGTAGAGTAAATGTTTTTTTATCATGATACTATTCTTTTTAAAGAAAATTAGTTTAAGGGTTAACAATACAAATCGGATACTAAAATACCCACTTAAAATAGTAACCCCGAGGATTAAAACATACTGTACTAACCATAAAAAACAAGTTAAAATTGCAGAAAATAATGGCAATGTTTCAAAGATAAAAAAGACATTAAATCCAGCAATAACCCCTTTTAAAAAAACTAAAAACAAGTTTACGATAACACCAATAATGGATAGTCCTAGCGTCCACATGCTGCCTTGGTACATGAATTGTTTATAAAATATTTGATTGAATGACCATTGAGAAGCATCAAAATAGCTAATATTATCACTCACATAATTCACAAGTAAGTTTTGTGATGATTGATCGACCTTTAAATAAAGTGAGGACCCTATGATATCTCCGATTAAAACGAGTAATACGAGTACATACATTACATATACAACATAAGAAATAGTTTTTTTGCGACGTTTAGTGGCTGCCATAAATACTTCCCCCTTTTCATTCAACCTTATGATTAATAAGGGGGACTATATTCCTACTTCTTATTTTTATTCACTATTTTTTATGAATTTAGACGTCTTCCTCTCACTTCCACTAATAAATTGATTATACTGTATACTAATTAGTTTCAATTGTTGCATCTTGTTACATTACCAATTTTCATGGATGATTAAATATTGAATGGCATAAACTGTTTTATAATCACAAATCAAGTTTTGTTCCAGTAACTTTAATGCTTCCGTCTTAGAGACATGATGTAAATTAATAAATTCATCCTCATCTCCTTTAACCGCTTCTTCTAACAAGGTTAGGTTAGTCGCTAAATAATTTTCAATGTATTCATTGCAAAAACCAGGACTTGTCGCATAACGGCCAATCATTTTAAGTGTTTCACACGTATATCCAGTTTCTTCTTCAAGTTCTCTTTTAGCTGTTATCATCGTTTTTTCATTTGGTTCAATTTTACCTGCTGGTGTTTCAAATGTATTTTTCCCAACTGGGTAGCGGTATTGCTCAACTAATAATAATTTTTCATCCTGATCTAGTGCAATAATATTCACCCCTCCTGGATGATGTACAACAACTCGCTTTGCTTCATTTCCATCTGGAAGTGTCACGTCATCTTGCGTTACTTTTAAAAATGAGTTTTGATAGTATTCTGTGGTATTTAATTGTTTTTCTTCTAAAGTATTCATTATAGTCTCCTTTATTTTCGAATTCCCTTATTCACAATGGCTTCTCCATGCTTATTTTTTAATTTTAAGAGTGTGGCATTTAATTTTTCTTCATGTGTAAATGCTTGATAATTAAACAAATCAAGCTGTTGCGTGGTTCGTGACTTCTCGGAAAGATTAGATGTACTAACCCCAACTAGTCTAACAGGATCTCCATTCCAGTGTTCATCAAATAAATTCTCCACCACTACATATAAATCTTGGACAGTCTGTATGGGTTGACTTGATGTTTGACTTCTCGTAATCGATTTAAAATTTGCATATTTTAGTTGTAAACTGATTGTTTTCGCATACACTTTATGATCCCTTAGGCGACCACTCGTCTTTTGACACATTTGCATAAGACCTTTTTTAATTTCTGACTCAAAGACATAATCTTTTGGGAAGGTTGTGGAATGTCCAATACTTGAAAGATGTTCATACCGTTCTGTATTAATTAACGCGTCATCATCACCATTGGCACAAGCCTTCCATCTCAGTCCCGATTTTCCAAATAATTGCTCAATCTTCTTAACATCCTGATAATGGGCCAAATCACCAATTGTTATTATCCCTAACTGATGTAATTTGGGTGAGGAAGCTTTTCCTACACCAAACATCTCCTCGATTTTCAACGGCCATAGTACCGTCTGCACATCACGTTTTCTTAGGACTGTTATCCCATTTGGTTTTTTCATATCTGAAGCCATTTTTGCTAAAAACTTATTAGGTGCAATCCCGATACTGCACCCAATCTGAAGTTCTTTATAAATTGTTTCTTGAATTTCTTGTGCCAATTTTAGCGGATGCGTGGTTGTGAAATGGTGAGTCACATCTAAATAGGCCTCATCAATCGATGCCTTTTCAATTTGAGGACTATATCTTTGCAAGATATGGATAAACTGACTAGAGACGGCTCGATACAAATCAAAATTTGACTTTAAAACAACCACATGCGGGCATCGCCTCTTGGCTTCATGAATCGGCATCGCACTATGGATCCCAAATTCACGCGCCACATAGTTAGCTGTCACTGCAATTCCACGTTTTGAATCTTTCGCTCCCGTAATGACAACCGGCTTATCTATGAGCTCAGGCCGCCCCACCATTTCACACGCAGCAAAAAACGCATTAAGATCTATATGAAATATAATTCTAAATATTGGGTCTTCCATATGAAATCCTCTTTCCTTTTTTAGTAATTTATATTATAATTAGATGAGTTATTGAATACATTATAGCAAATTTTGTCTTTGAGGTGATAGGAAATGGCTAAAAAAGCTAAACACAATTTAAATAAGATGAAGGGGACAAAAATCTTATTATTAATCTTAGCATTATCATTCGTAGTTGCACCCTTGATTATGCTTGTCTTAAATATTATTGGAATTTCAAGTAACACTTTATTCTAATATAGAAAAAAATCATTTACAAATTTGTAAATGATTTTTTTTATGGATTAATCTTTTGGATTAAAAATATGTTCTTTAATACTTGATTCGACTTGTGCTTGTGAGAGTGCCGTGACACCATACGTGTAAATAGCATTAAGTTTGACATCAGAATCCTTATATTGTTGGAACTTTTCATTTGGTCTTTTGCCTATCACATCAATAATATAGCGATCTTGTTTGAGATTTAAAAGTTTGGTAAATCCAGGCGCTCGGTAAATGACATAATATTGGCTATTATTTGATGAACTATCTTCAAAAACAACCACATTCTCTTCTTCACAACGCGTTACTTTTAATCGACTAACAGGTTTGGTTTCTTTATACTGTAACCAAGGTCGTGCAGGAATAATGGTGGGGTTTGTTAGGATTTGCTCTTCAAGAAGTTTAATTGCTTCATTTTGGGTCGTCAATCCAGGGGTATTAGGTGACTCATTTCCCCGTATACTTTTATATGTAAAAAATACGTATCCTTTCACATTAGGTAAAGTTTTTAAATATAAGATTTGATTTCTAATTTCGTTTGCATCCTGCCATGCTTTGTTGTCTTGATCTTCATCATATAAATACATACCCAATCCCATATACAATTGAGTTTTAGCATCTTTAACAACTTTGTCCCACCAATATGCCACTTCTCCAAATGGAGACAACTCATCTGAAAATGACCAATAATTTTGTGGCAAAATATAATCAAGCCAACCTTCATCAATCCAAAGTTTAGAATTTACATAGTCTTCCATTGATGATAATTGGTCCGGTGATGTATTCGACCCCACACCATTCGTTTTTTCCGCCGATGCCCAAATACCAAATGGACTGATTCCAAATGCAACGCTTTTCTTTTGCTTCTTATCATATTCGTGTATAGCATCAGCAATCCCTTTTACTAACCTATTAATATTTTGTTCCCGCCACTGTTCAATTGTTTCATTATTTTTTTTATATTTTAAATATGTCTTTTTATCTGGACTTACTTCATCGAATTCAATATACTTAGTTTTTCCATTTTCTACAACTTCGTAATCATACGGATAAAAATAATCATCTAAGTGCACAGCATCGATATTATATTTTTGCACCACTTCCATGATTGAATTGATGACATATGTATTCACCTCAGGAATACCAGGATCTAAGAATAGTTGGCCATTAAAAAAGTACACTTTGTCTGGATTAAGTTTAGCGTAATTATTACTTGCCAATTGTTTTAGTAGTTCATTTCCAGACTTTCCTTTTTTTGCAGATGGCGTCATTCGATAGGGATTAAACCAGGCGTGGAACTCAATACCTAACAGATGAGTTTCTTCAATCATCCAGGATAATGGATCAAAGCTACCTAACCCTATGTTCCGTCCCTGGACCCCCGTTAAGTACTCACTATACGGGTTTAACTTTGACGGGTAAAAAGCGTCTCCTTCCGGTCTTATTTGAACAATAACGGCATTTAAATTTAACTCTTTACACCGATTAAGGATGGTTATATATTCCTGTTTAAATAATTCAGTATTAAATTTGCCACCTTTGTAGACATTAACACTTGGAAAATCTGTATTACGCACCGTCGTTATCCAGACCCCACGCAATTCTCTCTTTGTTTGTTTAATACAATTAGGCAAAGAAATCCCCTTATTATTGACTTTAATGATTTCATCGGTCTGTGGATGTATCAGATTGAAATTCCCACTACAACCTTTTTCACTATCTTCGCGCATATTACCACCCTCCACTTCTGTCACCTTTCTCCCTAAAGAAAGACAATACGGACATTGACACGTCATAATAATTTGAGTATGCTTGATATTTTCTTCCATCATTCATTTCAACAAAACTGTGAATCAGTAGGCTGCTCCACAGTTTTATTTGCCCCCTCTCATTTTCAAATTTAGCAAATTTCATTCTTCCACTTTTATTTTCACGCCATCCAATTAAAACGCTAATCTAGTATTCTAAATGTTTGCGTTGAAGTAACTGTTTCATCCCCCCCTCACTTACTCGATAAGAACATCGATTAACGTATAACACCCACTCTTATCCTTATTTCTAACCGCAACCTTCCTTTAATCTTCTGAAATTAAAACGTCTCACTACATTATATTTTTCACGCATCAAAAAAAGTCTAGATTTGACGTAATTTATTACATCTTTCTAGACTTTCTATTTTTAGTATTATATTGAAGTCCGTACCAAGTATTTAGTCAAAAGCTTTTAACTTTTCTCATTTACTTTAATACTTCCTACTTTAGTTTTTTTAAAAATATATCCCCTATGGTAGTCACTTTATCTGACAATTTTTCCTTAGACTAAGATCTTTTTATTAATTATTTAAGATGCTGCTTTACTTTTATGTTCTAATCGTAATTTATCAGCAATCATAGCAATAAATTCTGAATTTGTTGGTTTTGATTTAGAAACACTAACTGTATAACCAAAAATAGCGGAGATTGCTTCAATATTTCCACGATTCCAAGCAACTTCTATTGCGTGACGAATAGCACGTTCTACTCGAGAAGCAGTTGTCTTATATTTTTTCGCTACATCTGGATATAAAACTTTAGTTATCGATCCTAATAGTTCGATATCATTATAAACCATTTTTATTGATTCTCTTAAGTATAAATATCCCTTAATATGTGCTGGAACACCCATTTCATGTAAGATGCTTGTGATTTCAGCTTCTAAATCGAATTCTTTTACATTTGTAGGTGTTGAATACATTGCGTTTACTGATTTATTTGGTTCTCCTGCATCAAAACGAGAATTTACATCTCGGATTATTTTAACAATTTTGTTGATTTCAAAAGGTTTCATGATAAAGTATGAAGCCCCTAACTCCGCGGCTCTCATCATAATTTTCTCTTGGTTAAATGCTGTGAACATGATAATGTGGCGTGGACGTTTATACATACTTGGATTTTCTCTTAATTCTTCTAATACACTTACTCCATCTAAATCTGGCATAACAACATCTAAAAGAAGGATATCAATTTCTTTTTGTCGTAATACTGACAGCACGTCATTTCCATTGCCACTAACATCTACGACTTCCATATCCTCTTGCAAAGAAATGTATTCCGATAGTACCGTGATTAATTCTTTATTATCATCCGCTAATAATACTTTAAGTTTACTCATATTTTTATGCCCCCTATTTTTTTACGCTTACAATACTATTTAATTACAGTTCCTTACATATTTCAATCATTAGTTGTAAAAAAACGAAATATTGCTATAATCTGTTAATGTTTTCGACAAATATTTTTTAGGAAGTTTTGTCTTTTATTAAGAAAGAAGGTATAAACCATTCTGACTGTAACTTTATGTCGAAAAAGTGTATCGATTTAAATATACCACAAAAAATGACAACTAAACTAAATATTTAAAAATTTATGTGATATTTTTAATTTTCTTCTAAAATTTAGGTGTAATTATTATTTTATGAATAATAATCAGTTCTAGATTTCGTCACACTTTTTTTATTTTTTTAAAAATTTTAGCTCTATTTTTTATAGAATTTTATATTAGACATATACTAGTCTCTCTCAGTAAATATAACATAAGAAAAGCACTTAAATAAATTAAATAATTAAGTGCTTTTATTTTTTTCTATATCGATATTATGCTGCTTTTTCTTTCATCGTGGATGTATAATAATTTACCTCAGCTTCTTGAAGCATCCACTCAATAAATACACCGTACCCCATAGTTGAATCATGTACTAAAACATGTGTGACCGCTCCAACTATTTTTCCATTTTGAATT
>JBOFCV010000005.1:0-14568 GCA_051646305.1 Turicibacter sp. | reverse complement strand
AATAAAGCGAAAAATATTAAACAATTAAATGAGTCTTTAGGACAAGTAGACATCGATCGAGATGTTTATTTTGTTGGTGGGGGATTGGGCTCTTTAGCCGGAGCAGCTTATTTAATAAGAGACTGTGGAATGGATGGAAGCCGCATTCATATTATTGAGGGGATGCACATCTTAGGTGGAAGTAATGACGGAGCAGGAACTGTAGAAAATGGATTTGTTTGTCGTGGCGGTCGTATGTTAAATGAAGAAACATATGAAAACTTCTGGGAGCTCTTTGCATCAATTCCATCTTTAGAGATGAAGGGACGCAGTGTGACTGAAGAAATTTTAAACTTTGATCATCTACATCCAACACATGCCCAAGCACGTTTAATTGATAAAGAGGGAAAAATTTTAGATGTATCGAGTATGGGATTTGATAATGAAGACCGTAAAGCGTTAGCAAAATTAATGGTAACGCCAGAAGTTCAGTTAGATGATGTAACGATTGAAGAATGGTTTGCGCAAACACCACATTTCTTTACCACTAATTTCTGGTACATGTGGCAAACGACGTTTGCTTTCCAAAAATGGTCAAGCTTATTTGAGTTCAAACGTTACATGGATCGTATGATTTTCGAATTCTCTCGTATTGAAACCTTAGAAGGGGTAACAAGAACACCGTATAATCAATATGAGTCAGTGATTTTACCCTTAAAAGTTTACTTAGAAGAAAAGCAAGTAGATTTTAGTATTAATGCCGTTGTAACGGATATTGACTTTGCTAAAGGAAAAGAAATGACGGCAACGGCTATTCACATTCAACGTGATGATGAAGTTGAAATCATTGAATTAAATGAAGGTGATTTATGTATCATGACAAATGCTTGTATGACAGACTCTGCTACACTTGGTGATTTGTATACAGCGCCTGTTTATAATCCGGATAGACCGATTTCAGGTGAATTATGGTCAAAAGTTGCAGCGAAAAAAGAGGGGCTTGGAAATCCAGAACCATTCTTTAACCACCCTGATGAAACAAATTGGGAAAGTTTTACGATTACATGTAAAGGTAATAAATTACTAAAAATGATTGAAGAGTACTCAGGAAATATTCCAGGTAGTGGCGCGTTAATGACATTTAAAGATTCAAATTGGTTAATGAGTATTGTCGTAGCTGCACAACCCCATTTTAAAAATCAACCGATGGATACCACGATTTTATGGGGAGATGGATTATACACAGATAAAGTGGGGAACTTTGTTAACAAACCGATGCGTGACTGTACAGGAGAAGAAATATTATATGAATTAATTCATCACTTGCATTTTGAAGATCAGTTAGAAGAAATCAAAGAATCAATCGTCAATGTGATTCCTTGTATGATGCCATATATTGATGCACAATTCCAACCACGTAAAATGACGGACCGTCCACAAGTCGTTCCTGCAGGGTCAACTAATTTTGCAATGGTAAGTCAATTTGTTGAGATTCCAGAAGATATGGTCTTCACAGAAGAATATTCAGTTCGTGCTGCAAGAATTGCAGTGTATACATTAATGAATTACAAATCAAAAGAAATTTGTCCTGTTACACCGTATAAACGAAATCCTAAAGTTTTAAAAGATGCTCTACAAACATCATTTAGATAATAAAAAAACATCTATTAGTGAACTAAACTAATAGATGTTTTTTTTATGGTGTTGGGCGGGGATAACTTATTTATATCGTTTAAAATCAAGTGTAATCGTAAAAAGGTCATCGATTAAGAAGACATCAACAAGGGTCCCATCGATTTTTTCAAGTAATGTTTTAACAATATACAGTCCAAGTCCTGTCCCACCATGAGTACGGGATTTATCTACCATGTAAAATCGATCAAATAAATAAGAGAGATCGCCTTGTTTCATGCCAGTAACGCTATTGCTAATCATAAAGCGGCAAGCTGTTTCTGTTTGTTTTAATTGAATATGAACCAAACCATTAGAGTATTTAATGGCGTTAGCTATCAGATTCCCCATGATTCTTTGGCAGGCTGAGTTCTCTCCAGATATTAAAAGTTCGGTATGAGGAATATCGATTTGTGGAGTGATTCCTTTTTCTTTGAATAAGGGATAATTGCTCATGATGGTTTCGGTTAGAATTGAACTAATATCCACAGCTTCTGTTTTGATAACATATTCGGTATCATCAATAACAGAAAGCTCATAAAAATTTTTGACAAGTTCATTTAATGAATTTGATTTTGCCTCTAGGATGGATAAGTACTGTTCTTTTTCCTCATCTGTACAATCTTTTAAAAGAGTGAGATACCCCTGTATAGCTGTTAGGGGGGTTCTTAAATCGTGTGAAATATCGGCAATCGATTGCTTTAAGTGATCTTCACGTTTTTTTATATCTAATTGAAGTTCATTTTGATTTTTCACTGTTGTATTAATCGTATGAGCTAAGTTTTCTATATGAGAATTCATTAATGTGACTCGTATTTTATTATTATTTTTAAGTTGTTCAGTGATCCGATTTATCTCGATCGTTTGGAAGATAAAAGGGATTGCAACTAAGATGAGAAGGATGAGCAATATAATTGAAATCATGGGTGCAATCACCTCACTTCCTGTTTTTTATAAATGGATAGAAATTAAAATTGAAACAAATTCAAATGTTTCAAATGAGTGAATCGATGTGAGATAAACTGATCTTTTTATAAATTGAGGACTATCATACTAGGAATAGTCGCATTAGCTGAACACCCGAAATTACTTAATATCTTGTCGTGTAAATAAAAAACTACAAATGGCTAGCAAGAGAACTGGAATAGATAACATGAACGTGATCATCTGAAGTGAATGAGTTCCAAATAAATCATTTGTGTCTGCGATATATCGAGCTGCCGTTTGCCAAAACATTTGGGAGGTTGTAAAAATAAGGCCCATCACGACTGCACTCACGGCGATTGAAATACCTGTATCTTTTAACTGCATGGCGATAAAGAAGGGAATACTGGCGATACATAGGCCGAAGAAGATATCTAGTAATGAGTACGTGAGAATGAAGGATAGTTCACTTTGTGTGAGTGGGGCACCCCATCCATAAAATGCAGCATATAAACCACCCATGATGAAGTAAGCCGTGATGTAAAAAATGAGACAGGTAATGAGATAGGTGATGTATTTACTCATTAAAACCGATAATCGTTGAGAACCTGATGTGATGGGATGATAGATTGTTTTTTTTGTAAATTCAGCTGCAAGAGACATTCCTGAAAATAAAGTGCATGCCATTAAGGCAAACATATCGGTTGACTCATTCAGTAAAGATTCACGTGCGGAATTTGAACCGCCAAAGTATATAGTTATTATTCCAAGAATGAGAAGTAATAATAGACATATTTTTAGTTCTTTGCTATGTTTTAATTTATATAAATCAGATTTAAGGAGATTAAACATGCTGTTCACCCCCAATGACTTTAGAAAAATAGGATTCTAAACGATCACCTTTTATCGTGATTTCTTTTACATAAATACCTTGAGTGGCTAAGGCTTTTGTTATGTTGGCACAGTCAGCTATATAATCATAAATCTTGATTGCATGGTTAGCGCAAATATCGTAGTCAGAAATATTTAAATGATGTTCTAAAATTGTTACTGTTTTGGCTGTATCCTCAACCACGAGGAAAATATGCTTTTTACATTGTTTATCTAGCTGATTAGCACTTATTTGTTCGATTAACATGCCCTCATGGATAATCCCATAGCACGTTGCCAGTTTGTGAAGTTCGCTTAACATATGACTAGAAATAATAATTGTCATTCCTTTTTCTTTATTGAGTTTGATTAACAAATGTCTAAGTTCAATCATTCCCGTTGGATCGAGTCCATTCAGTGGTTCATCTAAAATTAGAAACTCGGGTTCACCAAGTAATGCCATAGCAAGACAGAGTCGTTGTTTCATGCCAAGTGAAAAGTCTTTTACTTTTTTCTTGCCAGTCTGATCGAGCTTCACAAGTGATAATGAATCTTTTATACACTGTTTACCTGGAATCCCCATTTGGATTCTTTGAACTTCAAGATTTTGTGTTGCTGTCATATCGAGGTAAAGAGCAGATGTTTCAAGTGCGCACCCTATTTTAGCACGATGTTTAGATAGAAGGTGTGAATCTGTTTCACCAAATAATTCAAGACCACCACTTGTCGGAAAGGCAAGACCGGTTAAAATTCTTAGTAAGGTTGTTTTTCCGGCCCCATTTTCTCCAATTAAACCATAAATATCGCCGCGATGTACTTTGAAATTTACTTGATTTAATACAGGTTGGTGTTTATACGTTTTACTTAAGTTGATGGTTTGACAAATAATATCAGACATAAAATCCTCTCCTTTATCGTTTATTATACGAGATAGGATTCAAAAAACTCTAAAGCTAAATCTAAAGAAAGTCTAAAGTTTGTTAGGCTAGTTTATATCCCATTCCCCAAACCGTTTCAATGTAATCCACATCACTGTGCTCTTTTAATTTTTTTCTAATATTACTCATATGCGTATTGATCGTATTGTCATCATATGAATAAGACTCATTCCAAACCGTTTGATACAAGTTTTGTTTAGAAAATACTTTTTGAGGGTTTTTCATCATCATTTCTAAAATATCAAATTCTTTTGGTGTAAGCGGGATGAGTGCATGATTGAGTGTTACTTCTTTAAAATCAACATTTAATTCAATATCTTGATAAATTAGAATTTTTGAGGTTGGATTGAACTTTGAAAATCGCTTGATATTAACTTCAATTCTTGCGTGTAGCTCAGCTAAATCAAATGGTTTTGTCATATAATCATCAGCGCCAAGTTTTAGTAAATCCACTTTTGTTTGAATCATTTCTTTAGCAGAAACAATGATAACGGGAACATCTGAAAAAAGTCTAATTTCTTTTAAAACCTCATCACCACTTTTATAGGGAAGCATAATATCAAGGATAATGAGGGTGGGTGAATAGGTTTTTACTAAGGTTAGTCCGGTCATTCCATCATTTGCTTGGAAGGTATCATAACCATTTTTTATTAGGTATTGTGAAATCATGTGAGAGATTTCTTTGTCATCTTCAATAATTAAAATCTTATCCATGGGTCACCTGCTTATCTTGTTTCAAGTCTTGTGCTTATCATCAATTATAAATGAAAGCACATTTTAAAATTTATTATAACACCAATTTATGGTTATTTATAGGTTCAATTATTGGTTGGAATTATCAAATGATACAATGGGAAGTCTTGAAATCTATTTTAATTATAAATAAAAAGGTGTTAGTACGAAAGTAAAAATAGGGGGTAACATTTTCAAACTCAAATAGTTATATCCTCTTTTTCAATCGAAATGGTGACTGAACTAAAAATGCTAAATTTGAGCTGTTTTATAATAAAGTTTCTCAATACACGTTATAAACAGTATAGATAGTTGGGATAACTCATAGACTAGTATAGAATTTTTATACTGGAGGAATGTGCTAATGACAAATTTTAAAGATAGTCAAACGAAGGAAAATTTAATGCGAGCTTTTGCAGGAGAAAGTCAGGCGCGAAATAGATATGAATTTGCGGCTTCTGTTGCTAGAAAAGAAGGTTATGCTATTTTACATGATTTATTTATCTATACAGCTAATCAAGAACGTGCACATGCCAAAGAATTTATGAAAAAATTAAAAGAATTTTCGGGTGAAGAAATTCAAATTACCGCAACTTATCCTGCAGAAGTTGAAGATAGCACGCTTGTTTTATTAAGATTAGCTCAAGAGCATGAAGCGGCTGAACATGATCATATTTATAAAGGATTTGCCCAAATCGCAAGAGAAGAAGGATTTGCACCGGTTGCCATATTATTTGAAAAAATTGCAGCTATTGAACTCATTCACTCAAAACGATTTGCAAGATATGCAGATGAATTAGAAAATGGAACTTTATTTAAAAAAGAGACGCCGGAAAAATGGATTTGTACAAACTGCGGACACGTTCATGAAGGACCACAGGCACCAGGTGCTTGCCCGGTTTGTCTTCATCCACAAGGCTTCTTTATTCCGTTTGAACAATCAAGTTTTGAATAAAACAAAAATCCCTCAAAACAAGTTTTTGAGGGATTTTTAGGTGGCGCATCGTACTTTAAATGAAGAGATTACGACTCAATAATTTCTTTAACTCGGCCAACGATACCTGATTCTAACATGACTTTAATCCCGTGAGGGTGGTTAGCAGAGTTAGTGAGTAATCGTTTAACGACACCCTCTGTTAGTTTTCCTGTGCGTTGATCTTGCTTTTGTACAACTAAAACTTTAGATCCTGGTGTTATATTTCCACGTTTTGTATTATCCATAATAAAGGACCTCCAGATTAATATGATATCTTATTCTATCATACTCCTATATTGTGTTGGTGTCATTTGAAATTGTTCTTTAAAGGTTCTGTTAAATGAGGAGATTGTTTGATAACCCACTTTTTCAGAAATTGTCAGAATAGATAACTTCGTTGATTTTAATAATGTTTTAGCCATTTTCATTCGAATTGAAGTTAAATAGTGCAGGGGTGAGGTATTTGTTGCTTTTTTAAACGTCACTCTAAAATGAGTAGGACTTAAACTACAAATTTTAGCCAATTCATCAATACTAATTTCTTCGCAATAATGAGAAGAAATATGGTTAAGGGCCGGTGAAATCGAAATGAATGCATGTGATAAGGTAGTTGGATGAGTGAGGGTACTATTTTCTAACCGTAAAAGTTTAATGAAGAAAGCACAAAGTAATTGTTTAATAACTTGATCGTTATGTAAATGGTTACGTTCTAGTTCATGAATCACTATTCTAATAAGTTGTGCTAAATCTTCATCATGATTTGATGTTAATAAATGAGGAAGATCGTATTGATTAAGTAGAAGTTCATTTATGAGTAAAGGCTGATCTGGAAATAGCCGATTTAAATCAAGGCTAATAAAAACCCAAATACTTGGCATCTCATTTGGACTTTGTGCAATATGGGGATGATTAGGAAAAATAAATGAAACATCGCCTTTTGAAAAGGTAAGAACTTGATTATTAATAAAAAATAAGCCACTACCTTCTAAGCAAATTCCAATTTCAAAAATATCATGATAGTGAAGGAAGTTAAGGTCATGGTGTTTTTGTTCAAATAAATAATGTTGTATGGGAAACTCATCGGAAAGTTGAATATCTTGAAAGTAGATATTATTTTTAAAATTTAGTTGTTTTTGCATAGGATACCCTCTTTTATAGGTAGAGATTATGAGATATAACCTATTATAATATAGGTAAATATTACTAATCAATAGGGGGAGTTTAAATGTTAGAAAATCAATTATGGATGAAATATGGAAACGATTTAAGTATTGAGTATAAACAAGCAGTAGATGAGGGGAAAGAAGTTGAGTATTTAAAAGAGATTTGTGATCAAATTGTTGCGACTTCACAACATGAAGATTGTGAAGTGCTAGCTAAAGAAGTGAGAGAAAAACTAATTCATGCAAAAGTTAGAGCAAACTATCCATTTATTGAACCATCAGATTTAAATGAAATTAATCTTCAAAAGCCTGCACGTCGTCACACATTTATGAATGTGCTCTCTGATGAAACATTAAAAGATAAATTAAGCGGTGCATGGATTGGCCGTATTAGTGGATGCCTCCTTGGTAAACCAATTGAATGTATGAAAAGAGACGAGATCTATCCTATCTTAAAAACAACAGATAACTATCCGATGAAAAAATATATTACGTACAGTGAGTTTACAGAGGAGTTAAAACAACGTGTTGATCCTGATAAGTGGCGCACGTGGGCAGATAATCTTAAGGGAATGGCACCGATTGATGATGATACGAATTATACGGTGTTAATGATGAAGGTTGTACAACAGTACGGTAAGGTGTTCAGACCTAATGATGTACTTGAGGCTTGGTTAACATGGATGCCAATGTTTGCGACTTGTACAGCTGAACGTGTGGCATATAGGAATGCTGCAATGGGGTTGTATGCACCTGAGACGGCAACGTATAATAACCCATATCGCGAATGGATTGGTGCTCAAATTAGAGGAGATTTCTTTGGGTATATTAATCCTGGAAGTTGTGAAATGGCGGCAGAAATGGCGTGGCGTGATGCGTCGATTTCTCATGTTAAAAATGGTATTTACGGCGAAATGTTTATAGCTGCTATGATTGCGGCAGCTAGTGTGTGCGATGATATGATGACAGTAATTGAAGCGGGAATCGATGAAATTCCACAAAAGAGCCGTTTAGTACATGATATTAAATTAGTTTTAGACTGGTATCATGATGGGGTATCAGTTGATGATGTGATTGAAAATATTCACCAATTATATGATGAGTATGATTCACATGGGTGGTGCCATACGAATTCAAATGCTATGATTGTGGTGATGGCGCTGCTTTACGGAGAAAAAGATTTTAGTAAATCCATTTGTCTAGCTGTTCAAGCAGCCTTTGATACGGATTGCAATGGGGCAACGGTTGGTTCTATTATTGGAATAATGGTAGGAGAGAGGGCTATTCCACCGTATTGGTATGCGTGTTATAACAAAAAATTAGAGACAAGTATTTCTGGCTATCATATCGTCAGTGTAGAAGAATTAACAGCTAAAACATTTGAGTTACTAAAAGCCTAATCCTGTTCATTTTTCAAATAGGAAATCCCTCACAAGTTGAGGGGTTTTTTTATGCTTGAACGAAGCGTAAATACATGAGAGAGAAGCAGGCCCCAATAACATACGAATTACTGTAATAAGCGACTTAATTTCCGAGGAAATCTTATATTTAATCATTTTATGCGAATAATTGAAATAGACTTTAAAGAGAGGTTTTGTTGAATTTGATAATCCAATGGAAGGATACGGTTAAATAAAGGGTGCGAATCCGCAAAAAATCGGTTCATTGGGTTATATTTTAAACGAATCAATAAACTATCCTTGGGGAGAATAGTTTTCAAGTTAGATAAGCTACTTCTCTTTTTAAGAATCGGTGATTTATTTAAAGGTGAATCGTTTACAAGATGTAGAATTTAGATGGAAAATTGTAAATATAAACAGTTATTTACATAAAATCGAAAAAACTATTGTATTATTTTTTGGATTTGATATAATAATCGGAATGCATTTGTGAACAATAAGTAAGATAAGACCTGTTAAAGATTTTAAAAAATGTATGATGTAGCATTGAAATTTGGGTCTGAAAAATCATTTAATGAATTTTAAAATGAATGGAAACGGGTGTTGAATTTTAAAATAAAATAGTGGAGGTATAGTCATGACTAAAATAGCTGCGTTTTTTGATATTGATGGAACGATTTACAGAGAGGGATTAATTACCGAAGTTTTCAAAAAAATCATTAAATACGAATTAGTCGATGAAGATAAATGGTATAACGAAGTAAGACCAGCCTTCTTGAAATGGGATCGTAGACAAGGAGATTATGATACGTATCTTCTTAAAATGGTTGATGTATACATAGAAGCAACTAAAGGTGTAAGTAAAGAGCACATTGAACATATTGCTAAAAAGGTTATTCATCAAAAAGGAGAACGCGTTTATACATTCTCACGCGAGCGTATTAAATGGCATAAAGAGCAAGGTCATGTCGTGATTGCTATTTCAGGTTCACCGATTGAACTTGTTCGCGAAATGGCGGGTAAATATAACATGGATGATTATCGTGGAACTATTTATCAAATAGATGAAAACGGAAAATATAGTGGGGAAATTATTCCAATGTGGGATTCAGTAAGTAAACAAAAAGCGATAAAAGAATTAACAGAGAAATATGATATCGATCTAAGTCAAAGTTATGCATACGGCGATACAACCGGTGATGTAACAATGTTTAAGTCAGTCGCGAAACCCTTTGCAATCAATCCAACAAAAGAATTAATTGCGAATATTAGAGGCGATCAAGAGTTGATGAGTAAAGTAAATGTCATTGTTGAGCGAAAAGATGTAACATATAAATTAGATATAAACAATTTAGAGTTAATTTAATGAAATAGATAGAAAAGGCTATCGACGAAAAATCGTCGATAGCCTTTTTAGATGAAGTTACCTGATTATTACATATGAATGGATAAGTCTTACGCTCAAACTTCTTGATCTTGGGACAACTCTTTTACTGGATTGACATGGACGGTACAATGTTTGATTTTACTAATCTTAGTTTCAATATTATCATGAACGGCTTCCGCAATTTCATGGGCTGCAATCAGACTAAGATTAGGGTTAACCCCAATCTCTAAATCCATATAAATACGATTTGAATGAATGCGTGTCTTCAACAAGTCAATAGTCAAAACGCCTGAAACTTCTAAAATACAATTTTTAATTTCTGAAATCATCTCAGGATTAGCTGATTTATCAACTAATTGGTTGGTAGCTGCAATAAAAATATCAATAGCAGCTTTTAAAATAATGACCGTGATGACCAAAGAGGCCAGGGGGTCCAAAATCGGAAATCCCATCCGCGCTCCCACAATCCCAATTAAAGCACCAACCGATGACAGTGCATCACTTCGATGATGCCACGCATCAGCAGCAAGAGCTGTTGAATCAATCTTTTTTGCTTTAATTAAGGTATAGTGATACATCCACTCTTTTACTGCGATGGATAAAATGGCAGCCCAAAGGGCTATCATTCCTGGCGTCGTAAATTGTTGGGATGAAATAGTAGAAATAGCACTTGATCCAATCGAAATCCCTGTAATAAATAAAATAAAGGCTAATATTTTTGTTAAAATGGGTTCGAATTTTTCATGTCCATACGGGTGGTCAGCATCCGCGGGTTTACCTGAAATTTTCAATCCAATTAAAACACCAACAGAACTAAAAACATCAGATAATGAGTGAACAGCATCAGATATCATGGAAGAACTTTTTCCAACGACACCCGCAACTAATTTTACAATGGATAAAAATACATTAACTAAAATCGTGATGTAAATGGTTTTCTGTCCAATTTGTTCTCTTTCCATATCATACAAACTCATCACCCCTAGCAAGATTTTATAAGCGTGTAACTTTGGTTATTATAGAATCTGTGTGGGAAATTATCAATTAAATTCACACCGCAAATATGACTAATTAACTTAGTTAAGAGTGGTTATCATGACGAAGCCTTACATTTGTTTCAAACATTTAAAAAGATGTACTAAAACGCCTTTTCTTGAGAGTAAATCTCAAAAACAAGATAATTTGTCACAATATATAACCCATGTACTTTATCCTATGTGAGCCTAAAATAAAGGTGAAAAGATAGGGCCAAAATAAAGACTAATCTGCTATTATAAAAAAATGAAAGAAACCACTGGTTACATCGTTGTGGTTTCTTTCATTTTGTGATTTAGACTTCTTTTTAAAAAGATAGTTGGTTACTTAAAGTTCATCAAATACTAATGATGGGAAAAATCGAGTGAGAATGTTTTGCCAACTTGCGATGCATGGGCCAAGTAATAAGGCAATAATGATGGTTCCAATGCCAATAGGGCCTTTGCATAAGAAGGCAATAAAGATAAGTGAAAAATCAATCATTAATTTTGCATACATAATTTTCAGGTGATATTTTTCTTTAATTACGACCATTAAATAATCGACGGGTCCAGGTGAATATTTGGGTAATAAATAGAGCCCAATTCCTAAAGATAGCGTTAAAACGCCAATGATGAAGAATAGATATTGAGTCAATAGAGTATTAAAAGAAATGGGCTCTAAAATTGAAATCCATAAATCAATAAAAAGACCTGTGATGATTCCAATAATAAAACTAACAAAGTTTATCGATTTTTTTTGTAGGATAGCGGCAAATATTAAGACAATAAATGAAGAAATACTAACCCATGTTCCAACGGTTAGTCCAAATAGTCCACTTAATCCAAAATTGACAGCGTCCCAAGAAGAAATTCCAATCCCTGTTTTAGATAATAAAACAGCGCCAAGTGCCAAAGTTATAATACCTAAGTTAAAAATGATAATTCGTTTAAAATTTTGCATGGCCATTCTCCTTTAGAGTCTGTTTTTAATAACATTCAGTATTGTTATCATAGTCATTTGTGGTAAATACTTTAGTTCTCTTCGGTAAAAAAAGAGGATAAATTAAAAAGTATTTTTCAAAAAAAGTCTCCCTTGAATTTATTAATTTTTTGAAAAATATAGTAAAGTCTAACAGAATTAAATATTAAACATTAAGTTGACTTATATAGTTTATGTCTTTGAATGAGAATTATTTATATAAGTTCTGATTTAGATGGGGGTAAAGAAGGAAGGGAATAAAGCACTAATTAATAGTTCAAGAAACTGTCTTTTTTTATCTAAAAAGCACCAGTTTTCCACATCCACAAGTTATTTGTTTTAATGGTTTTGAATATATTGAATAGAGTAAAAACACTATGTTATAAATTCACGTTGTTATCGGAAAAAATATATAAGCATAAATAATAGAAAATAAACTGAGAGATTTAAAATGGCTTCTCTAAGCCGGGATGTTTTTCTTTTGTTATATCCAACACAATAACGTAATCATAGTGGTGAAAAATAAATAGGTGAGGTGTTGAATTGTGAAATGGGTGGATGTTAAATCTGTTGAGGAATTGAAAACTTTAGGTAAATTTAGAGATGTATGTACTGAAGTTAAAACAAGTGCAGGTCCTAATGTGAAGATTTCAGGTAAAGGATGGCAACAGTTGTTTGATTCCATTGTGGAATTTAAAAAGAGTGCAAGTCAAGTCAAGCCTTCTTCATTATCGGTGAATGAAAAGGATAATGACTATTTTGTGAATGATGCCGTTGAATATATTTTCTATCTAGTTGAATTAGAGGGTGACGTTCAAATGAAGAAGCTAGGGATTGGTAAAACACATTTTACAAATAAGCGAGTGGCCAAAACCTGGCGTGATAAAATTTCAAAGCAAATTCACCCAGATGTAAGTAATCACCCAAAGGCAAGTGATGCAATGGCGAATTTAAATGACCTGTATCAACAAATGACTGGGAGGGGGTAACCATCAGTAAGTTCGATTTGATTCCATTTATTCAAGGCAAAGACTTAGCCTTTAAGGAGCCAATTGTCGATACCCGAGCAAGTAAAAAAGTAACGAAAGAACTTTCAAATGCTTGGAAAGATGGCACAGTAATTGATGAAAAAGGTTGGATGTGGGTAAAAAAGGATAAATTACATAGCATTTTGCGAACGAATAAATTGAATGTAAATTATATCGTGATGCAAATAGATAAGGAGTTTAAACGAACGTATAACCAGGAAGTGTATGTGCGGGGATTTAAAGTTATTGAATATTTGGCACGATCAGTTGAAGAAAATGGTGTGGGTGGGAAAGGTGTTAATTTAGAAACATCTAAACTGTATTATGATAGTGTAAATAACTGCGATAGTGTAAAAAAAATCAGATTAGAGTATGATCTATTCTTAAAAGAAGCCCGTAAGCGATTAAAACAAAAGCGTAAGAAAAAATATCGAATTACTCATGATGAATTAACAGGTGAACCACTTTTAAGGGGAAGTGAATTTTCGCATATTCGAAGTGTGGCGATGTATAAAGATATTTCAGATCACATCGAAAATGGATTACTGGTGAATAAAGAAACGCATATCCTCATTACTGAAAGGGGAATTAACAACGAAGAAGAACTTCTACACTTATGTATTGAATTAGGTTGGAAGTCTCATTGGTATGAACCCTATAGGAAACTGTATCAAATTTAATGAATCGAAAAGATATGATTATGGATAGCTAATCATATCTTTTTTTATGACATTAAATAAGTAGGAATTAATCAAAGTCATAATATGAATCTACATTTCAATTGTTCATTTATTCAGACCCAAGCATTTCGCTTTTCACTAGAAAGAGTGAAGGAAAAATTTAAGATTAACAATATCTAAGATTAACTTAGCAATTTATAGGGAGCATTTGATTAAAAAATCATATACAATGAATAGGAATTGTATAAATACCAAATTTTGAATATACTTAATTAAGGTTTTATTCAACTAATAAAAGAATTTTGCTATTTAGAATATCTCGGTAATAAGGAGATAGATAGGGGAGTACCGTATGAAAAAAAAGAAAATGAAACTGTTTACGAAAGAAGTTTTCTTCCTGGCTGTTATTTATTTAGCCTTTATTGCATTAGGATTACCAGACACAGGATTTGGTGTGGCTTGGAATGAAATGCGATTTGAATTTGGCGTTCCACTTGAAGCAGCGGGTGGTGTAACGATGATTGTAACTATTTTCTCTGCCATTTCAGGATTTAGTAGTGGTTATTTATTAAATCGATTTGGGACCGGTAAAGTAACGGCTTTTTCTTGTCTAGCAACAGCTATAGCCATTATTGGGTACACATTTAGTGGTTCATACTGGTTTATCTTAATCATGGCCATTCCACTTGGATTTGGAGCGGGTGCCGTTGACTCAGGTTTAAATAGTTATGCAGCAGAAAATTTATCCGCAAAACACATGAACTGGCTACACGGGTCATGGGGAATTGGCGCAACATTAAGTCCTTTAATCATAACCTTTGGAAT
>JBOFCV010000555.1:0-2806 GCA_051646305.1 Turicibacter sp. | reverse complement strand
ATTTGAAATCATTTATATAAGACCAGATAAGTTTTAGGCATTTTTAAAACTTTTAACTGGTCTATAGGATACCGTCGTATTAAAGTATTTAAAGTATAGGGTCTGACTCTTGGAATGTAAAAAATATATCTGTTTCTATTTAGAAAGTTGACGTCTACCCAGCCTTTTACTAAATTTAAGTTCTATGATTTAATTACAATCATTCCAAAACAACAATAAAGACCGATAGTAAGTCTTTAGTCGCTCTTTGTATCAAAGCGTTTGGACAATAGACATCCTATCAGGATTAAACAAAAATATTTAACTTGCAAAACAGTCGTCCTTTGTGCCTATGGTATAACAGACCCTAAAAAAATTCAGATAAGGTAAATGAATTGAAGCCTTATTCATGAGTTATGGCATAGGCAATTAAAATGTACGTAGACGAAACTAATTTTAAAAATACAGATTACAATAAATTCTATAATTAAAGACATATATTAGGTATCGCAAAGCTTTCTAACAAATGCGAGAATTTATTGACCACGTGGAGAGAACAGCATGAAAAAAAGAGATCAATTGTTAGATTTTATAAAAGGATTAGCGATTATATCAGTCATCCTTATTCACAACATACCGGATGCCATATTAGATGAAACTTATTATTGGTATCACATCGGTCAAGCCGTTCCACTTTTTATGATGGTAACTGGCTACTTAGGTTATCAAAAGTATGCGAATTCAAATCGAGTATTACCGACCCGTCATGATTTGTTTAAAGTGATTCGGTCTGTCTTTATCCCATTTGTTGTCGTGACATTGATTCAAATTGTATGCAAATTATTGCTCGGGACATTTAACCCTGAATCATTAGAAAAGTATGGTGGGATTGGACCAGGAAGTTATTATCCGTATATTTTTGTTCAAGCATCTATTATTTTACCGCTCATTGTTTATCAGTTTAAACTATTCCGATCTCAAGTGATAAGTATCTTGATGATGATTGGCATTTGCATCTTATTAAATATTTTTATTGCAGCGATTGATTTACCTAAGGACCTCTATCGATTATCCATTTTACGTTATATATTTTATATCTACTTAGGTTGCTTATGGAAAAAAGAAGGTTTTTCATGGTCAATTAAGTGGATTATCTTTATTGTGACGGGCGGATTGTTCGCCTGGTTCCAATGTTATGATTTTATCAATCTAAGTCCATTAATTTACAACTCATGGCGCGGATATGCTTGGATAACAGCGGGGTATACAGTGGGTGTTATTTTAGTTATCCAATGGTTCTATGGTTATGTAAAAGAATATCGTGTTGCTAATCTTATCTGTTATTTAGGAAAAAATTCATATCTGATATTCTTAACACAACTTTTTGTATTTTCAATGTTCAAACGAAAATATTTATATTTTATTGAGGATACATTTGTACTGAATGTAACTTATGTCAGTCTTACATTCTTATTTTCAATGATTCCTGTGGTTGTGAAAGGAATTCGTAAAGGTGAGATTGTAGTAAAAGGAATTGTTAACATGAAACTCAGTAACAAATTATCAAATTTAGTAAAATAATAATGGCAAGAGTAATGAAAATGAGCTAACAGATTTAGATCTGCTAGCTCATTTTTTATTAAAATCATTGTTCATAATTCACTTGAAAATAAATTAATAAAGTGTCACACATTTAATGGTTTAGCATATCTTAATAGAGGAAAAAAAACAATAAAGGAGAATCGACATGAGAGCGCTATTAAATGGGTTTGTTGCTTATAATGAAGCAAGAAAAATTAGAAATGCAGAAAGACTTTTTGAAGAGATTACGGAAAAGTGTAATCAAGAGTTAGATTTCTTTATTCGTACCATGAGATACTAACAACATGGATAGATGAAAAAACTAAATATAAAAATGAAAGCTCCCGATATAGTAGCCAGTTTAGATGATAAACTGTTTATATACAGGGAGCTTTTTTCTATTCATGAAATAGTCAGTTTAAATAATGAGAGATTAAATCTTGTGCTATAAAATCGCCACCTATTTTAAAATCATAGGTGGAGGTAGAGGAAAGACTTTTTTGATAGCTCCACGTCATATTCCACATTTTAACGACGAAGAGGTAATGATTTAATTTCTCTTGTATTGTCTCATCATAATATCCGAAATAAGTGGATAATAAATACGTTTGAGATTTTGGTGAAAGTAACCAACAAAAAGTGGCCAGATCGTAAAAGATATCACCCATTGCAGCGTATTCAAAGTCAATTAAATAAACTTTGTGGTTTTTATATAAAATATTTGAAGGGTTTAAATCATGATGACAAAGTCCATACGTTACATTGGTTTTGAGTAACGGTTCAAGTTCAGCTAACATCTGTACAAGCTCATCGAAGTGATCTGGAAAGATAAAATTAGATTGGTTTAATTGCTCAATTTGAGAGCGTATTTGGTTAAAGGGATCAAAAATAAAATCGCAACGAAGGTGATGGAATGTTTTAAGCGTTGAACAAAGTGATGTGATAAAATCAAAATCATTGGCGACTTCTTCGGTCACTGTTGCATCTGCAATAAATTCACTGATTAGAATTCCGGTTTCTTCTCTAGAGTAGATAAATTTGGGAGAGATATGATGTGGTTTTAACAGCTTTATGATTGAAATCTCTTGCGCAAATGAACATTTTTTGTGTTGATTAGGTAATCGTAAGACATAATGTTTATCACAATCTTTGAATAAATAATTTTTATGACTCAATCCTCCGAGTCTTGTAAATGAGTCATTTCTTTTAGAATTTGTCATGTTATCCCCTTCGAGAATATTACTTG
>JBOFCV010000550.1:0-2399 GCA_051646305.1 Turicibacter sp. | reverse complement strand
ATCAACACTTAAAGACCGAGTAAATAGTTTCCAAGAAATAAATTTCCATACATGTTTTATCAATCGCAATGGTGACTTTGATATATCCATTTTTGGTGATTCTAAACAGCCATTATCTAACGCCAATGTTGTTCAGTTGTTTGAGTTTGGTATGTATAACATCATCACTAGCCGAAACTTGATAATTGAGGCTCATTCAAATATTCACTTCATTAAGCCCTCTGGAAAACATACAAATAAATTCATTGATGTGAAAAATTTACTTGAGTCATCTGCTGAAATTACTTTTATTTCTGCTAGTTTGTTAAAACTAATACCTGCCAACGTAAATAAAATTTACGTAGATACCTCTGGTATATTTCCGCTGGCCTATGAACTCAGCAATATAATTAGGGCTTTTGAAAATAGTCCAAAAACTATATCAATAGATTCTTTTGGAAGTTATGGTGGCATTGAAGAATACGAATTTAGTTCCGATGCAAACACGCTAGTTTTAATATCAGCTTCTACCAGCAATAACTTATTCGAAGAGTTAAAAAGAAACTCTTCATTGGAGCAAGCCTCGCTAGTTTCAGTGATTATGACACAGGTTAATGATGCTGACCAAAAAGTCCTAGTTGAATTTGATAAATATAAGGACAAGTTCTGCAAAAACTACTTTCAACACTTTGAGTCATACGACGAAAATGAATGTCCAATGTGCTTAAGGGAATATTCCGTTCCGATTGCGCTTGATAAAAGCCGATTCGTATTCGAAGCACCACGCACTGAGAGCTACTTACCTTTAGCTATTGATTCTGACAATAATTTAAGAAATCTTATTAATCAATATAAAGATCTAAATGCTTTTAAGTGTTTATATGATGGTGTAGATGGCACCAAGACACCTACGCCAGAATATTTTATCGACGTTAGTAAGGTTATCGAGCAAGATAAATTTAAGGAAAAAGTTAAAAACATCATCCATCGGTTTTTTCCTTTGAACACTGATTGCTTAATCCATTGTAAAGATGAAGGAGCAAAAGAATTAGCAGAACTTATTAAAAGCAATGTATCAAATTTAAATTTAGACGTTAATGTTTACGATAGTGAAATCCCTAATGACGTAACTCCGAGTAAAGGAATAGTCGTTGTAGCAGGCTCTTTAGAGTCAGGAAAATCTCTTTTAAATATTAGCAGAGCGCTGCGCAAATATAATGACTTACCTATTACATATATTGTGGGATTCGCAAAATATAACAGTGAAACCGAATTTAAGAAACTTGAAATGAACTTAAAGTTTTCTGAAGGTCCATGTGGGCATCACCAATTCCATGTTATTGAAAAGATGCTTTTACCAATAAATGAGCATAAAGAAAACAGCTGGGAAAAAGAACTTGAACTTCTGAAAGAGCTTATAGCCAAACATTCAACTGATGAAAGTTTATTGAATGAGCTTAATGCCAGAGACAAGCTATTGAGAAGTGCATCATCTATTGATAGTCAGGGATTAGGAGAAGAGCTATTCCTTAAGTCACCTAAGAATCAACCACTCGTATTGGGGCCGACATTTGCTTTTTGGAATAAAGGTGACAATGACGGTTACTTTAGACATCAGGCCACAGTGTATTTCACTATTTCTTCTGTCTTGCAGCGGTTACGAACTGTTGCAAAAAACAATGGAACAGTTCCATTAGGTATGGGCTACATAATTCGACAACTAGATCCTTTACTATTTGATAGGTTCAATGAAGGAATTATCCAAGCAAGTATTCTAAGGGCTGCAAAATCAAGAGAGCTTGATTATAGTGCCGCTGATGACAAAAGTAGGATTATTGGTTCTTTGATTGAGAGAATGCTTAAGTTTCCTGAAGCTGAAGATTCAAAAGGTCTTCCAGAAATCTTACTTGCACTATGTACTAAAAAGTTGCGTGTAAAAAAAGACCATTTAAAAGGATTTGATTGTCATCAGGTTGAAAAAAATAACCACCCTATGACTTGGATGTTAGTCGAATATGTCCGCCAATTATTGCTTTCTCAAAATAACGAATCAGAGCAAAGTATTCCTGTAGTGAAATTTTAAGGTGATTTGGGTTTAATGAGCTATTTTTGTAGTCAATAAAACTCGGACAAAGTGTATAGATCTAATTATCACAAGACACCGGCCTCAAACCGGTGTCTTGTTTACGCTACTTTAGTGCGCACTTCCATCGGTATCAATTTCAGACCCTTCTTGAACATGCTGTAGGGGGTCTGTCCCTCCATCATCCTGCCCTGATGTGGCCGCTTCCAGATAGCTATCCAGGTCTGTCTGCATCTGCTCCACCGACTCATACCAGGTCCTCCTCCCCTTGATACGGAAGTGTTCATCCAGCAGTGTACGATGTAGTCGCTCGATAAAGCAGTTGCTCTGCGGCCTG
>JBOFCV010000540.1:0-3111 GCA_051646305.1 Turicibacter sp. | reverse complement strand
AACTTGAACCTTATTTAAATTCTTAGCATTAACAAATTTTTCAATCGAACGAATGTAATTCGTATGATAAGCATAATCAACGCGACATTCTTTAATATCGAATGGAGTATAATAACCTTCCATAATCCTTTTAGCATACTCAAAGCCTTTTTTTACGGCTTGATACTCTCCAATTTCCCATAAAAGAGCCGATGCAATCTGAACACGACATAGTGGTAGATTTGAATTATTACGTGTACGTTTAAAAAATATTTGGAAATTATCTTCTTTATCCAAGCAATAATCAAAACCCTTTAAAGCATATTTATTAAAATGCATGTCCCACTCAGTCACGTAAAATGGCTCAAATTCTGCCATATCTTTCATACTATCAAGATTTTGAATAAAAGCCTTTACAGTATATGGCTCAGAAACATAAATATTAAAATAGAGTGAATCAATGTTGTGAACAACCTTTTTATCATTAACGCTAAACCAATAATCAGATTGTTTATTATCAAATTCAGTAAATATTAAATTTCTTTTATCTTTATTTCTAACACCCATATTAAACCTCTCTCCTTCATATTGACAGACTATTCGGGAAAGTCGCCAAATCGTAATTGGCGACTTTTTGAAAACCCTATCTAGCCTTTGATACTATTGACGAAACGGAAAAAATCTCGCCGCGTACAACCCCTGTATTACAAGAGGGGTTTTGAACTTTTAAGTCGTTTTTAAATCCAATTTTTCGCATTCTTTATATTCGAAGGACTAATAATAATATTCTCACCATCGAAAGAAACAGATACAGAACGAGCATCAATAGAAATACCCATTTCACGAATCCAAGTAATTGGTAAAGCTATACGAGTAGACATGCTACCACTACCACTTTTTTGAAACTGGATATTTAAAGTTTTATTTATCAAAAAAATCACCTCCAAGTGCCGTGTCGTTAATATTATCATAACCTAATATTCGCGACACGTCAACAATTTTCAGCAAATTTCAATCAATATATTCCATTTTGCTAAATTGGGATTTTTTATGAGCACTTATAAATAGATTTCTTTGCATTGAAGCATAGATTAAAACCTTATCCTCAACATCATCGTCCTGTAATACCTTCTGATTCGTGTCATAAGCTGAAAATACTTTTTTCGATAAAAACCACACACGCTTTCCAAAGTCTTGACCTCGTGCTTGTGGTGTTCGTACATGGACAATTGAAAATCTCCAAAATTTCATAAAGATATTATATTCAAACTGTATGAGTCTACGCATTGGATAAGCAATATCCAATATTGACTGTGCCGTACCTAAAATGTCAACACCATCTTTTCGATGCTGACGTAATTCAATCCATACATCGTGGGGAATATTGTGCATAGTCAATTGATCAAAGATAATACCCATTTCGTCAAAAATAATCAATGCATTTTCAACTTTCCCTAATAAAGTGCGGGGATCAGAAACGAAAATAGCACCTTTAATTCTAATATTGGAATAAACCGTCTTACCTCTATACATAGCATCAAGTGCTCTTTTAGTTACATTTGCAGTTTTTCCTAACCCTGGTAAGCCAGTTACAACTTCTATCATATGATTTATCCTTTCGTATTAACAACTGGAGGCGTGGGTGGGGCAAGCCCCCCCACGCCTCCAGTTGTTAAATTGATTATTGTCTTTTGGTAATGTTCATTTTCAGATTTTAAAATATCGTAATCAGATTTAAGTTGCTTATAATCATCAAGCTTAATCATTGATTTTTGAACATTCTTCATAATTTTGTAATCCTCATATTCAATTCTAAAACGTTTATAAGTGGAACCAGTAATAAAAAATAGAATACCTATAGATATATAAGCCAAAAGCTCTGCACCTCCTAACAAATAGATTAAAACACTTGTAGATAAAATAATAAATTTCTTTATGCTAAGTTTAGGTTTCATAAAATCTCCTAGAAGAATGGTATTTGATCAAGTAGAAATGTAATCAGCCAAATAATAATCATAACCCCAATAAATGAAAGGATAATACCCATTATTGTAATAAAAGCATCAATAGGCAAGAAAACATTTGCAGTATAAATATATTTAGAAACAACACCCCAGCTCTCCGAATACTTATCAAAAGGAATATTTATACTAGGGATAAAACTACTAGCCTTATTTAAAAATCCAGTGAAAAAATTAAATAAACCATCTATTGCATTCATTAAAACCTCCTATAAATCTAATCGTGGTAATAACCACGCAATTAGGAAATTGAAAAATCCTAACCACATGAAAGCAACCATCAAATCTCTAAATGGCTTAATGTACTCTTTCATTAATGTGAAATCCCAAAGATGAAATTCGATACCTATTTGAAAATAATCTTTACTATCTCCAAAAATCAAATCAGAGCCAGGAGGTTTTAATGGTGTATTCTCCATAACGTCCTTCATATCGTCTAATTGGTCTTTTATTTGATTCATGGGGAGTTTATCCGCAAAATCCTTCAAAGCATCTTCTAGCTCCTTTTTAGCCTTTTCTGATGGGGTAAATAACGTTTCAATCTGTTTTGATAGTTTTTTTAATAAATCAGCAATCTCTGTGAGCATTTTCCGTAGTAAAGCTAAGATATCTTCTAATAAACTATGTGTTTCTTTATCAGTTACAGGTAAAGGCTTGAAAGTATGTGGTCCATCTACTTGAGACCATAAAACACCTTTCTGTGTATAGATATCTTTTTGACCCCAAATGTCACTTGGATTATCATCAATATTAACTGCAACAACTTGGAAATTAATACTTGAACCAATAAAAACACTATTCATTGGCTTGATACTATAATATCCAGACATAACAAGTTTCCCATTAGAATCCGTATCGTAACGAGGATAAAACTCATCAACAATTTTATTGTTCGCTAGAAGATAAAACTTATCTATATCAATTCCTTGCATAGCATCCCAATCAACCTTGACAACAATATCAACCATTGAATGTGAAGTGCTCGGTTTTTGTATTGTAATCTCAATCCCATTTTGTTCACGTGGTGGATTTTCTTCCGTACCCCAATACAAATATCTATCATTAGGAACATCAAAAATTGATTCTCCTCCTGGATGCAGTGCAAAAGGAA
>JBOFCV010000512.1:0-3550 GCA_051646305.1 Turicibacter sp. | reverse complement strand
GGGAAACAAACTGCTTTAATACTTTGATTAATTCCCAAATGATCCGCGTTATCATCTTGCTTTCGCAAGCCATGAGGCCCATCACTGACCATTACACTCGGAATTCCTAACCGCTCGACCCCTTTTAAATGCCAGAAATCTTTTCCTGAGCACATTCCCGCTTTTTCTTCCAATGTCATTTGTGATACTAAGTGTTTAATATCCCGTTTCATCCTAATTCCCCCTTAATTACTGTAAAAATTCATCTCGCAACATATCCATCAAGACGGCACTTCGATACGTCCCACTCGGATCCAACCACATGTCACGCTTAACTCCAATCACCTTAAATCCCACTTTTTGATACAACGCTTGCGCACGTTTATTTTCTAATAACGTATCCAATTCAATACGATGCAACAAAAATTCAGTAAATAAAAATGTTAAAAATCCACGCAACGCTTCTTCGCCATAACCTTGCCCTTGCTCATTCAATTCACAAATCTTAATCCCAAAACTGCACTGATGATTTTTCAAATCTAGATCATGATAAGATAGTTCTCCAATCGCTGTGTTGCTATCTTTTTTCAAAATAAGATAACGTCTTGAATGTCGATTTTTATTTTTATCGTGCATCTGTGCCACAATGTCTTGCCTCAATTGATCTACATTTGATTTTATTCCATCGGGAAACCCAACATGACACATAATTTCCCCATTCCCCCACCAAGTTACTAATTGCAATGCATCCGATTCCATTACTTCACGAATGATTAATCGCTTTGTTTCCATCAGTTGCCACCTCCTATTAATTACCATTATATAACCGATTGCCCTATTCTTCTATAGAGGATTTTGTATGATTTTATTTCCATTCCCCATTTTAACTAAGTGTTTATCAAACTTTAGATAATTTAAAAGTCATATGCAAAAAACGTCCCATTTATCGATGATCAGTAACCTCATGGATAAATGGGACGTCTTAATTATTTTAAAAATAAGTAGCCGAATGCATAACCGGCGTATATAAACGCAAAGTTCCAAATGGTGATACCAAAGATAGAATAGAGGGTAAAGGGCCAGAATTTCATTTTAAACATTCCCGCAGTTAGTGCAATGATAGTTCGAACCACGGGAAGTAATCTCGCGATAAACACTCCTTTATTGCCATGTTTATCGGTAAATTCAATGGCTTTATCTAACGATTCTTGTAGTTTGGGATATTTAAACGCATACTTATCTTGGAGGAGATTTCCTAAGAAATAACCCAAAAAGTATAAGACGTAGCTCCCCATCATTCCAGCTATAACAGAAATAATTAACGCCGTAGAAAATTTCATATCTGCACCTGCGACTAAAATACCTGCTGCAGGCATAATAATTCCGGCTGGAAGACCTGGTAAATTCATATATTCCAGAAAAACAATCCCAAATAAAAATAGGGCACCGTACATTGAAAAATATTCTAATACCATTTGCATGTCCATGAAATCCCCTCCCCATACATGAATAAATAGCTTACTTTTGAAATCCTATTCTATTCTTCTTTTAAATATACATTTAACACGTGAATTAACCGCAACTAAATGATAGATAAAAATCGTTACTCATAATTCATGAGTCACCCGATAAGCTAGTCAGATTATCTCCCAATTATTTCTTTGATGTATTTTCGACGACTAATCAGATAAAAGATACTCTGTATGAACGTTCCAATCAACAAGATAATTAGTGCATTTTGCATTAATAACCCTGCTATCTCGGTATTAGAAACCATGATATATAAGAAATATAATCCTAATCCCCCACCAAACAAAATGGGTATAAAGAACGTAATGGCTAATTCTTTGCTAATCATCGATTTGACTTCTTGTTGCAAAATTCCGATTCGTTTCAGTGACGTCATTCTTTCTTTCTCATCATCAATATCAGACAGGACTTTGTAATATAAGACGATTCCGTTCGCGATAATAAATAATAACCCGATAAAAATCATGGTGAAGAACATCATGCCATTCTCATCTGTTTGCAACTTGATTAATTCTTCCTTATAAATGGGTCGATAATCCTCAATCATGCCACGTTCATCGTATGAATATTTTCCCCAAATATTTCCTTCGTTCCAATAAGATGCATCTAGTTGATTTTCAACTCTTAAATAGTTGATTAAATCAACAAATGCTTGGTCCCCATTTTTTACATTTAGGAGGTGGACTTTTTTCTTTTCTCCTGCACCAATTTGACTATTTAATTTCTCATAATCTGTGTCATCTACAACAAAAGCTCTTCCTAATGAGTAACTAGTTGTGTGTCGATTGTTAACAAATCTAATTCCTTTTTCTTCTGTTATCTGACTTTCATCTAAATAAAGGCTTGGGCTATCTTTTGCAATTTTATCGTAATCATCTTGACTTAACAAATATCCATTCTCTGCTGACACCTGTTGAACCTCTTCTAATTGTTGCTCATCCATAATGGTTAAAATTGAAGATGGATGCTCATAGATCATGTTTTCATTGTAAACCGTGATGTAAACAGCTTCATTTAATCCAACATCTAAATTACTTTTCATCTGTTGATTATAATTTGATTCACTGATGATGATTTGATCATCCGTATAGAAGGATAAACTATCCGCTTCTTGTCTGAACATAGCCACTTCGATATAGTCTAACGTGTCATAGACATCAATTTGAGCCCCGCTATCTCTGACTACTTTTTCTACGTCTTCTTTTAACACCTTGTTAAGCCGATCTGTTTCAATGAACATGATATCATACGGATTATCCAGGTTCACATATTCACGTGTCGAGCTATAAAGTGAGTAACTATACCCTACGAAAAACATCGCACCCGCTACTAATAGCGACAGCATATAAAGCATATTTTTATATCCTAAATAGCGATGTGATAAATTAGATAATACTAATAAATTTTTCTGATATAACGTTGGGAATTTACTAAATAGTGCTTTAATAACTGCGATAAATGATCCTATGATAAAATAGGGACACAGCAAAAGTAATGCCACAAAAACACCAATCATAAACTGCTGGTCTTTAAATATTTCTTTTAACAATGTTTTGGGTAATCCGTACAATGAGAGGATAAATAAAATCACTGCCATCGCCCCAAGTAAGACATGACTGTTCCCTACTTCTTTTTTTCGATCCGACTTAAGCGCATCAATTATTGAAACGCGTCTAATATAAAATAAATTAAATAAACAATTTCCTAAGAAGATAGCCATGAACACACCGATACTTAATAAAAAACTTTGATAATTTAATTCATAGGCAATATTGCTACCTGGTATTATTTTATTTAATCCCATATAAAATAAGCGACCAAATAAGGCACCACTTAAAAGCCCTGTTGTTAATGAAGCACCCAAAATGGCTAAATTTTCAACCATAATAAGCTTTGTTAAATCTTTAGACGTCATGCCAAGCGTTAAATACATCCCAAATTCTTTTCCACGATTTTTTAAAAATGAAAGGTTCGTGTACGTAATAAACACAACAGAAAACATAACGATTCCCATTAAGGCCATCATCACGGTTTCATAAAG
>JBOFCV010000498.1:0-7877 GCA_051646305.1 Turicibacter sp. | reverse complement strand
GCTGGAGGTCAAAAAGTTTTACTCATAGGATTTATTACTTCATTTTGGATAGAATTATTGCAATTATTTGGAGGTAGGTTTGCAGAAATTGATGACATTTTAGCAAATTCACTAGGAACATTTGTAGGCTTTATTGTTTTCTATTATGGTAGGAAAATTATATTTAAAAAGTAGCAACTAGTTAAATAATACTAATAGCTTAAAGAATAAACCTATCTCGGTATATCAATTATTTCAAATACTAAGATAGGTTTATTTTAAATCATTATTTATCACAAAGTTAACTAACAAAGCCTAAAACTAAAATAAGTATCAAATGAAGGGAGAGTAGGATCATTTCATTTTTAAATCTATTCATCGTGAGGGAAAAGACATTTAAACTCAAATTGATGCTCACAAAGTGAAATGTAAGTTCGAATGGGAAAAATCCATATAAAAGAAGAGAGTAGAGTGTTTTTTCGACATGTAACAAATACAACAGATAAAAAGGTGCTTATTATCTGTAAAAATAATTTTTTTATTCACAAATTTAACTTATTTTGGAAACTAAGGTCTCACCGATTATTGAATAAGTAAAAGCGTTATCGTATAATTAAATGGAAACTAAAAATGAAGGGGAGGTAAGTATGGCAAAAAACAGTTTAACTCCGGAAAATTTCGAAAAATTAGAAACTTTTATTCTAGAGAACAGTAAAGAAACTGACGGTTTAATGCCTATTTTGCATGAGGCTCAACATTTGTTTGGCTACATTCCATTAGAGGTTGTGAAGTTTATTTCAGAACGTACTGGAATTTCAGTATCAAGAATCCATGGGGTAGTAACTTTCTACTCTCAGTTTTCTACTGAACAAAAAGGTGAGTATGTTGTGGGGGTTTGTTTAGGGACAGCATGCTATGTAAAAGGCGCACAATCCATACTTGAAAAATTTAAAGAAGAGTTAGGTATTGCACCTGAAGAAACAACTTCTGATGGAAAGTTTTCATTAGTTGCGACAAGGTGTATTGGAGCCTGCGGTCTAGCACCAGTCATTACAGTAAATGATGATGTTTATGGTAAATTAAATGCTTCAGAAATTCCTAATATCTTGAAAAAATATAAATAATATTTTTTTAGGTAAAAATGTAAGCGTTGTCTAAAAATGTCGGTTATTGCTAGCTCTTCACTAGAAATGGGGGATGGTGTTGAAAGTATCAACGATAATGAACCTTCTGAATGCAAAATGTTTCACGGAAATATCTAATAAAGAGATGGATTGTGACATTACGTATGCTTTTGCATGTGATTTAATGAGCGATGTGCTAGCTTATGTCAATGAAGATATCTTGTTAATTACAGGGTTATCACACGTGCAAACACTACGCACTGCTGAGATGTTAGATATAAGATTTATCCTGTATGTAAGAGGTAAACAACCTGATGAAATGATGCTTGAAATGGCAAAACAAAACAATATGATTTTACTCGGATCAACTTTGACAACTTATGAGGCAAGTGGAATCTTATATGAAGCGGGGCTAAAAAGTTTAAAAGTATAATTCGAAAATCGTAGGACAGGTGATAACATGACTGAAGTTGTTTCGTTTGTTTTTAAAGTTAAATCGGATGATTTTCTAACGGCAGGAAAAGTTTCTAGTGAAATCAAAAAATATTTATCTCAATTAGGGGTGGATCCCCGTGTGATTAGGACGATTGCCATTTGTACGTATGAGGCCGAAATGAATTTAGTCATCCATTCATTAGGAGGACAAATAGAATTAGAAATATCAAATGATTTAATTCATCTCTATTCCAAAGACATCGGCCCAGGAATTGATGATATTGAACTTGCAATGAAGGAAGGTTATTCAACAGCTACTGAAAGAGCCCGAGAAATGGGGTTTGGGGCTGGAATGGGGCTTCCAAATATGAGGAAAAATGCTAATACCTTTCATATAGCATCGTCAAAAGAGGGAACAGAGATTCATATGACCTATTCAATTAAAAATTAGGAGGGACAGTCCAATGATCAGATATGATCATCTTATTAACATAAATTCTGATGATTGTATCGGCTGTACACGATGTATGCGTGTTTGCCCAACTGAAGCAATTAGAATTGTCGATGGGAAAGTACGATTATCTACGGAAAAATGTGTATCATGTGGCGAGTGTTTTTCTGTTTGTCATTGTCATGCGTTTATGATGGAGGCAGATCAAAAAGCAGATTTAGCAAAGTTTAAATATAATGTAGCGATTTTACCAATCGCAATATATGGCATGATTTCAGAACCCAAGGATATGAATGTTATGTATCAAACACTACGTCATATGGGATTTGATCAAGTACTTGAATTGTCATCATTGTATGAAATATTAAGTGAAGAAATTGAGCGATATGTAGAAAAAAATGAGAAGTATCCTTATGTTCTCACACAATGCCCAAGTGTTATTAAACTTGTTCAAATGCAATTCCCATCATTAAGTTCAAAGTTTTTACCTTTTGATTTTCCATTTGAAGTGTATGCCAAGCTAATCAAAAAAGCATACGCTAAGCAATTGAATCTTAATGAACAAGACATAGGAATTAGTTATATTACCGAGTGTTTAGCTAATTTAAATGCGATCAAACAACCGCTCGGAAAACCGAAGTCAAATATTGATTTAGTCTTTTTACTATCAACGCTATTTAAGGACATTCTTCAACACATTCATTTCGTGAATGAAGAGGAGTGTGAGATATCTCCAAAAGGTATTTTATGGTCAAAAGTAGGTGCGATTCGTCGAACGACTTCGATTATAGATTACTTATCTGTTGATGGGATTAATCACGTGAGAAACATTTTAGAAAAGGCTGAGTTGGGCCAATTGAATCATATTAAAATACTAGAATGTTACTCGTGTGTTGGAGGATGTGTCGGGGGGACTTTTACTTTAGAGAATCCATTTATCGCAAAAACGAAAGTAAATGGTCTATATGAATTTTTAAAATCTAAACAAGAACTTATAAGTTATCAAAACTTAAAAGAGTTGTTAAATGAGGAGCTTTGGTCGTTTGAAAAAACATTAGAGTGTTTAAATGTTAACGTGTTAGATGTTGACTTTTTAACCTCTTTAGTGAAATTACAAACGATAAATGAACTCTATGAAAGATTGCCAAAAATTGATTGTTCGGCTTGTGGGTCACCATCTTGTCGATCGCTTGCAGAAGATGTAGCACTTGGGATTAAGAAAATTGAGGATTGTGTGGTTTTAAATCTAAAAGATGGGTGTGATGAAGATGAAAGTGATAGAGATTATAAATCATGATAATTTTGAGCTTGTTAATCAATTAACAGATTCATCTAAAACGTTTAGTGGTTGTTATGTGGGAGATTTGTTAAGCTGGGTGATGTCTCATGCCAAAGTAGGGCAAATGTGGTTAACCGTTCAAGCTCATCCTAATATTATTGCCATCGCGACGTTGTTAGAGTTAGGTGGCGTTATCGTAGTAGAGGGAGCAGAAATCCCAGAAGAAACAATTAAACGAGCAGAGGCTGAAGGGGTTGTTTTATTAAAAACATCTTTAAGTGCTGTTGAAGTCATTCACTATCTTGAAGAGTTGCAAGTAAGATGAGTCATATAACTTGCTATTATGATTTACATATTCATTCTGTTTTATCTCCATGTTCAGATGAGACAATGACACCATGTAATATTGTAAATATGGCGAAGTTAAAAGGGCTAGATGTTATCTCTGTAACAGACCATAATAGCACATCTAATAGCGCTACTATTAAAAAATTATGTGAGAAACTTGATTTATTATTTATTCCAGGGATTGAAATTGAAAGTAAAGAAGGCGTGCATTTATTATGTTACTTTCCAAGTATTGAGATGGCAGAAGACGTAGGCACTCTGATGCTTAATCACCTTCCCTCTGTTTTAAATCAAGAAAGTATTTTTGGGCCTCAATGGGTGATGAATGAAAAAGATGAAATCATAAATTTGGAGTCAAAATTACTTATCCAATCGACCTCGTTTTCAGTTGAAGAGATTGTAGCGTTAACACATAACAGAAATGGCGTTGTCTTTGCTGCACATGTGAATAAAGAAAATCATAATATATTGACTCATTTAGGATTCATTCCTCCTGATCTATTACTTAATGGAATAGAGTTAAATGATTATGTATTAAAACAAAGGGGAACAAAGATTTGTAAAACACTTACCCAATTTCCAATTATGATTAATTCAGACGCTCATTCAATAGGTGATATTTCAGAGCCCACTCATTTTCTAAAGTTACCAGAAAAAACAGTAGAGGCATTTATTTCTTACTTTAAGGAGTGATGAAATGCGTGATCTATCTTTACACGTATTAGATTTAAGTATGAATTCTATTAAAGCAGAATGTACGCTTATTGAATTAGTGATAGAAGAAAATACAGAATCAAACCGTTTAACCATCGTCATTAAAGATAATGGAATGGGGATGGATGAAAAGACAAAAGAATTAGTCATTGACCCGTTCTTTACTACGCGGACAACACGTAAAGTTGGATTTGGTATTCCCTTATATAAAGTCATGCTTGAAAGGTGTGGCGGTGAGTTAGTCATAAACTCAATTTTGACAAAAGGAACCGAACTGATTGGTTCATTAGAACTAAACCATATTGATCGGCCTCCATTTGGAGATATTCATGAGACACTCACCACGCTCATTTTGATGGAACCACTCGTAGATTATAGATATAAGCATACCGTTGACGATCAAACATATATTTTTGATACATCAGAAATAAGAGCTATCATGCAAGATATTCCACTCAATCATCATGATGTCATGGAATGGATTAAAAATGAGTTACACGAGGCAGACCTACCGTTTACCTCATATTAAAAAAGAAGACGAAGGGGTTGTGACAGATATGAAAACCTTACAAGAGTTAGAACAAATTCGTGAAAAAACATTAAAAAACCTTCAAGTTAGAAATCATGAGAATAATCAAACACGTCTTGTCGTAGGGATGGGAACATGTGGAATTTCAGCAGGCGCTCGTTCTGTTTTAAGTGCATTAGTCGATGAAATAAATGCAAGACATCTTGAAGGGGTATCGGTTATTCAAACAGGATGTATTGGAATGTGCACATTAGAACCAATGTTTGATGTTTATCATCAAGGTGAAAAAACAACCTATGTTCATATGACACCAGAAAAAGCTAAACGTGTGGTGCTCGAGCATTTAGTAAATGGTCAAGTGATTCAGGAATTTGCTATTGGGGCTTACATAAAATAATTTTTTGATTATAAATTTTAATGAATGATTAGGTGTCAGGCTAGTTAGAAAGTTATCACTTTTCAAGTAGATTGAAATTTACTAATAAGATTGAAGTCGATTAAAAGTAAACTCTAAATCACTCAGTCTACATTTAAATTAAATTATGCAAAAATAATTGAAGATGACGGGAGGGTTATTAATGCAATTTTATCGTTCTCATGTCTTGATTTGTGGGGGGACTGGATGTACGTCTTCTAAGTCAAACGAGATAAAAAAAGAATTAGATATCCATTTAGAACGACTTGGAATTAAGCAAGAAGTTCAAGTAGTCATGACAGGGTGTTTTGGACTCTGTGAAGCAGGACCTATTGTCATTGTATATCCAGAAGGTACGTTCTATTCACAAGTTCAACCAAGTGATGCGGCTCGTATTGCGGAAGAACATTTATTTAAAGGTCGCGTTATTAAAGATTTATTATATAAAGAAGCGATTGAAGAAGAACAGATAAAAGCAGTAAATGAAGTGGAATTTTATGCAAAACAAACACGAATCGCCTTAAGAAACTGTGGTGAAATTAACCCAGAAGATATCGATGAGTACATTGCTCACGATGGATATAAAGCATTAGGAAAAGCTTTAACTGAAATGACACCTGAACAAGTCATTGAAGAAGTAAAAAAATCAGGTCTAAGAGGTCGTGGTGGAGGTGGATTCCCATCAGGTTTAAAATGGGAGTTTACTTACAAAGCAGAAAACGATCAAAAGTATGTGGCTTGTAATGCTGACGAAGGGGATCCAGGAGCATTTATGGATCGTTCAATTCTAGAAGGAGATCCTCATTCAATCATTGAAGCAATGGCACTTGCTGGATATGCGGTTGATGCTGATGTTGGATATATTTATGTTCGTGCAGAGTATCCAATTGCCGTTAAACGATTAGAAATAGCAATTGGACAAGCCAGAGAATATGGACTGCTTGGACAAAATATTTTTGATACCGGATTCAATTTTGATTTAGAAATTAGATTAGGTGCTGGTGCCTTCGTATGTGGAGAAGAAACAGCGCTTATTGAATCAATTGAAGGTAAACGTGGGATGCCAAGACCACGCCCACCATTCCCAGCTGTTAAAGGAGTATGGGGAAAACCAACTTTATTAAATAACGTTGAAACTTATGCAAATGTTCCAGCCATTATTTTAAATGGTGGAGACTGGTTCGCAAGCATTGGGACACAACGGTCAAAAGGAACAAAAGTTTTCGCTTTAGGTGGAAAAATTAATAACACAGGACTTGTTGAAATTCCAATGGGAACAACACTTCGAGAAGTTATTTTTGGTATCGGTGGCGGAATTCCTAATAACAAAAAATTTAAAGCAGCTCAAACGGGTGGACCTTCTGGTGGGTGTTTAACAGAAGATTTATTAGATACAGAAATCGATTTTGATAATTTAGTTGCACTTGGTTCAATGATGGGATCAGGTGGGATGATTATTATGGATGAAGATAATTGTATGGTTGATATCGCACGTTTCTATTTAGATTTTACATGTGATGAGTCATGTGGAAAATGTACGCCATGTCGTGAAGGGACAAAGCGTATGATGGAAATTTTAAATAATATTACAGAAGGTAAGGGTACGCTTGCTGATTTAGATGAGTTAGAAACATTATCTCACTATATAAAAGCCTCTTCTCTATGTGGATTAGGACAAACGGCACCGAACCCAGTTTTATCAACATTGAAAATGTTTAGAGAAGAATATCTTGCCCATGTGGTAGATAAAAAATGTCCATCGGGTGTTTGTTCGAATTTATTAGAGTTTTATATCACAGAAAAATGTATTGGTTGTGGAATGTGTGCAAAAGCATGTCCAGCGAATTGTATTACAGCTACTGGTGAAGTTGTTAATGAAAAAACAGGACGCAAACGCCATGTGATCGATACTGAAAAATGTATTAAGTGTGGAGCTTGTAAGTCAGCATGTCCACCAAAAGTTAGTGCAGTAATTAAACGCTAAGGGGGGTAAAACAATGCAAACTGTTAATGTTACGATAAATGGGATAGAGGCAACAGTACCGTCGGACTTTACAATTTTAGAAGCAGCACGTCGTGTTGGCATTAAGATTCCAACCTTATGTTTCTTAAAAAAGATAAATGAAACAGGTGCTTGTCGTGTTTGTTTAGTTGAAGTTGAGGGTGCAAGGTCATTGATGACAGCATGTAATATGAAAGTGTACGATGGAATGAAGGTTAAAACAAACACTGAAGCTATTCAAAACTCAAGACGAACAACGGTTGAGTTATTATTAGCAAATCATAAAATTGAATGTACGACTTGTGAGCGTAATGGGAAATGTGAATTACAAGATTTAGCAAATGACTTAGGCTGTTCTCCAGAACGTTTTAAAGGGACAAAACGAGATGAAATCTATCGAGATGATAGCTGCTCAATGGTTCGAGATACATCAAAATGTGTATTGTGTGGACGGTGTGTATCAGCTTGCCGTGAAAAAGCGGGAGTAGAGGTGCTATCATTTAATAACCGTGGTTTTGAAACTTATGTGGGTCCTGCTTTTGAAGAAAGTATGGATAACGCAGGATGTATTTATTGTGGACAATGTGTGACAGCTTGTCCT
>JBOFCV010000480.1:0-5264 GCA_051646305.1 Turicibacter sp. | reverse complement strand
TATTCAATATCGAAACGCCAATAAAATCATTTATTTATAATTTTTTTTATTGTTAAATCAATACTAGTTCTAAATGTATTTCTACTAGCATAAATACTTTGATATAGTTACATCCTATACTATCGATAAACTTTTTACGTTTTCTTAAGTCTATCGAGACTTGTATATATCTTGTTAAATCGATTCAAGCTATTAGTTAATCTCTAGAACTGGATACCTCCGCTATTTTAACGGTTTGAGTTGTTAACTTTATTAAGTTTGTGATACACTAATGACTATAATAAACTTATCTCTAAGAATTTAGGAGTGTTGATATGATAACAATTTTAGCATTAATTTTCACCTTAGCATTTGGAACACTTATATGGAATATTGTTAAAATTAAATACATGTACAAGTTAAGTAGAAATCCAATCGCATACTACTTAGTTATGATTTTAACTTATGTCCTAACATACTTTGTAAGTAATTTTGTTGCACTTATACTTTGGAGTACAACAGTTGTATTATTTAATATTTTATTATGGGTCGTCGCTATTGGATTCATTTGTTTTGCAGCGTATTGGTTATATTCTAAAATAACAGGTAAACCAATGAACTGGCCTCCAAAACCAACAACAACTAAATCAGGTAGTGTTGTTAAAGAAGCACAAATTATTGAAGTTATTGAAAAAGACTAGCCATGGCTAGTCTTTTTACTTTGTTTGTGTATAATTTTTCTCTGCTTGTTCCCAGTTTATAACATTCCAGAAATTCTTAACATAATCTGCTCGCTTATTTTGATACTTTAAATAATAAGCATGCTCCCAAACATCTATTGCGACTATTGGAACCAATCCTAAAGAAATAGGTGTATCTTGGTTTGCTGTTGAGATGATTTCTAATTTTCCATCTTTATTAGCGACTAACCAAGCCCACCCTGATCCGAATCGTGACATAGCTGCTTTTTCAAATTGCTCTTTGAATTGATCAAAAGAACCAAATGTTGCATCAATTGCTTTTGCTAATTCGCCCACTGGTTTTTTTGTTGAATTAGGAGTCATGATATTCCAATAGAAATTGTGATTATAAACACCTCCACCATTATTAATAACAGATTGTTTAATATCTTCTGGTAGTGCATTTAAGTCAGATAATAATCCATCTAGACCTAATTCATATAAGTCTGGATACTTATCAATTGTATCATTTAAATTATTTACATAGGTCTGATGATGTTTGTCATGATGAATCGTCACTGTCTCTTTATCGATATACGGTTCTAAGGCATCGTATGCATAAGGTAGTGGCATAAGTTGAAATTTACCGTCACTACTTGATGCAGTAGGAATAACCTCATCAAATGACATTACAGATACTAATGTAAAAAATAAACCTAGCGATACAATAAATATAATTGATTTTTTCATAAAATTCACCTCCGACTTATTATGTTCTTAATTTTAGTTATTATTACTATTTTTTATAAAGATAATTAATTATTTATTTAATACGTTATAATTTAATTACTTATCTTTATAATATATAAGTTTTCTATTTCCTTTCAGATTAATATTTTTTCTAAATGCTTAATTAAAACTTCTTTTAAATTCAAAAAGGCATGTTTCATTTAAAAATGAAACATGCCTTTTTATTATATTATTTATAAAAATTAATCACCAATTATATCTAAAATGTGATTTTTAAGAGTGTTTGAGTTTCCACCAAAGATTGCTTGAACGCCACCTTTAACTTCCATAACTCCTGCTGCTCCTAATTCTTTTAATGTATCTTTTTTTACTAAACTTGGATCTTTTACTTCAACACGTAAACGTGTGATACAAGCGTCTAAGTTTTCAATATTTGCTTCTCCACCAAGTGCTTCTAATACAAGGGGAGCTTTAATTTTCCATTCATCTTGAGCATTACCAGTAGTTGTTTCTCCAACTGACTGTCCTGTTTTTTCTTGGAAGTCTTTTTTCGTAAATAATTTTACATCTTCATTATCATCTTCACGACCTGGTGTTTTTAAGTTTAATTTGACGATTAAGAATTTAAAGATGAAGAAGTATAAAAGGAAGTAAATAACACCGACGATTAATACAACCCACCAGTTTGTTGCTACACCTGCACCTGCAGGAAGTAATCCGAATAATGCGAAGTCAATGAATCCTCCTGAGAATGTCATCCCGATGAATACATTAAACATTCCCATTAACATGAATGATAACCCAGCTAAGACAGCATGCACTGCAAATAATACTGGAGCTACGAATAAGAAAGTGAACTCAATTGGTTCAGTAATCCCTGTTAACATAGCAGTAAATGCCGCTGCAACAAGTAATCCACCTGCAACTTTTTGTTTTTCAGGTTTAGCAGTTTTATACATAGCTAATGCTGCTCCACCTAATCCAAACATCATGAATGGGAATTTACCCGCCATGAAACGAGTTGTTCCATTTACGATTTGAGACATTCCTTCTTGTCCTAAACCAACCAAATCACCCATTGAACCTAATTGAGCAAAGTACCCAGTGTTAGCACCTTGGATAAGTGTTGGAACACCATCGATTAAAACATTAGCTTCAACAAATGATCCGTACCAGAATGGTGTATAGAATACGTGATGTAGTCCAAATGGTACTAATGCACGTTCAATAAATCCAAAGAAGAATGTTCCGATATTTCCTGAGTTTGCAACAATAATTGCTAACTCACCAATTCCATTTTGAATGACTGGCCAAATAAATGCCATCGCTACCCCAACAAGGGCCATTACTAGTGATGTAATGATTGGAACAAAACGTGATCCACTAAAGAATGAGAACACAGGGTGAAATTCAATATTGAAGAATTTATTATGTAATGCAGCTGTCACCATACCAGTGATGATACCACCGAATACTGACATATTTAAAGTAAAGATACCCATGTTTGTTGTAACATAAGTTCCATAATCACCTACATTATCAGCAGTTAAAACACCTAATTGTGTTAATCCAAGACCTAATAAAGTAGAAATAACTTGGTTCATAATTAAGAAACCAAAGATTGCTGCTAATGCAGCTGTTGCTTTATCTTTTTTAGAAAGACCAGCTGCAACACCTACTGCAAATAATAGTGGTAAGTTACCAAAAACGATATCTCCCATATTTCGCATAATTGTTAATACAGCAGTTAAAACTTGTGAATTATTGATAACATCTGCAATTGACGCATAGATTGCAGGTGCATTATTCATTCCAGCGATTCCTAAAAATGCTCCACCAATACCTAATAAGATACCAGCAATCGGTAATGCAGCAATTGGTAACATTAATGCTTTACCAATACGTTGTAAATACTTAAACATAATTAAAGCCCTCCTCGAAATTTTAGATTGATTAAAACTTCTAATGCTTACAAAATTTCCACACTTCTACTTTACACTATTTTTATTCAATTTTACAACCAATTTTCATTTGAGAAACCGGTTACTTGTCAAAATAGTGCATATAAATACTTAATTATCCATTTTTTTAACTGAATTTTAGTAAAAAATAATATTGGTTTCATTTTTATCATTTATATTATTCCCAAATTTGTTCCTATAAAACATAATAATTATTATTTTGTTACAAAAGTGTTTAAAAATCAAAATAATAGCTCACAACGCTATTATTTTGATTTAGCGCTATTAACTTTGTTACTGTTTTCCCTAATATCTTAAAAACAATATAATACCTATCATTTGAAAAATTCATATTCAAAATAACTAAGCACATCAGTTTCTAGCACATCTTTTCCTTACTTTAATAGGTTTGATTAATAACAACAATGAAATTTAAAACATTTTATTCTTTTTGAATTCCTCCGCACTGAAGTACGGGGCGTTCTCGATGCATTTGTAAAGTTTCTAATATAACTTTCTCTAAATTCATAAGTAATACTTAATAAAAAAACAGCTACACAAATGAGTTCAGTAGCTGCCTTAATATAATTAAATTATTTATTTATACTTAAACTTAAGTCCGAAATATATTTAACAACTTTATTTCGCCCTAATTGTTTTGCTTTATATAATGCGATATCCGCTAACTTAACACCTTCAAAGAAATTCAATTCTTCATAAGTTATTTGATAAATTCCTGAGCTCACTGTCACGTTTATTTGATTAGTAGCACTATAATTTTTTTCCTCAACCGCTTTTCTAATTCTTTCAGCAACAGCTTTTGCACATTGCAAATCAGTTTTTAGTAAGACAATTAAAAACTCTTCGCCACCATATCGTCCAACAAAATCATATTCTCTCACATTTGATTGAATAAGTGTTGATACTTGCTTGATCACATCATCACCGACAAAATGACCATACGTATCATTTATATTTTTAAAGTAATCTATATCTAGCATAATAATCGACATTTCATCTTCATTATCTATATTTTGTTCAAAATAAGTTTGTCCAAGTTTCAAAACTTCGCGACGATTAAGTGCCCCACTAAGACTATCATAGGTCGCAAGATATTCAACTTCATGGAAAAGTTTCGTATTTTCTAAAGCTATTGCAATATATGAAGTTAACATTCTTAATATATTTAAATCATTTTTTGTGTAAGCATGTTTATTAAACTGTTGGACACTTATAATACCTATCGTTCTATCCTCAATTATTAAGGGACAGAAAATTAATGAATTAGGTTTATTCGGATTATCATCATCAATTGGAAGGGTGACATTTAAGTACTTTTGATATTCTTGTGAGATATCATTAATTAAAATTTCTGTTTTGTGATTAAATGAATACGCTCCAAAACTTGGAGACCCCTCTATAGGAGCTTTACCCCCATCAACTTGCTCTCCTTTAAATGCAAAAAATTCATAATCTAAACAATTAATTTCTTCTTTATATATAGCAATCCCAAATACATCTGCTTTTACTAGCGTATTAACTTCTTGATAAATCGTCTGAAGTGTAACATCTCTTTCTAAATTCGAAGTAATTCGTTGACCGATTTTAGACATTAAATTCATTTGATCATACAAAATTTTATAAGCTGAAGCTTCTTGTGTAATTTGAACACTATGCAATTTAGCGAACCAAATTCCACTATTAGAATTAAATATTTCTTTTTCATACTCTAAACTTCTCTTAATTGCCTCATAAGCTTCTTTATACTTTTCAAGTTTACTGTACAGTTCACTTAACTCTTGATAAGTTTCTTTGAGTAAAATAGGCGTTTTTATTTCTTCAGCTTCTTTAACTGCTTTCAAAAACATGTCTTCTGCACTGTCATACTTCTTTA
>JBOFCV010000256.1:0-4365 GCA_051646305.1 Turicibacter sp. | reverse complement strand
TCAATATGAGTAAAGCAAGTGTAATTGCCTTGGCTAAAGCGATTACTGATGCTGGGTTAAATACGATTCCATGGGCGACCATGGGGCGTGCGGATAGAATTGATGATGAACAACTTGATGCACTCGTTGAGGCAGGACTTTACAGTATCAAATATGGTGTCGAGTCGGCTGAACAATCAATTCTTGATGCCTCAGAAAAATACATAGATATAAATAAAGTTATTAGTGGTATCCAAAAAACTGCTGCTCGTGGCATCAAGGTTCATTTAACCTTTACCTTTGGGTTACCTGGCGACACGATAGAGACAATTGAGAAAACAATTGATCTCGCATGTGAACTTCCTTGTGACACTGTACAGTTCTCCATTGCGACACCTTACCCCGGTACTCGTATGTACGAAATGTATAAAGAGGCTGGATGGTTACAGAGTGAAAATTGGGAAGACTATGTGGGTTCAACAAAAGCGGTTTCTCGTACTGAGAACTTTACTGGAGAGCAGTTAGAATTCTACGTTCACGAAGCTTACCGACGATTTAACCTATCTCGTCAAGTGAAAAAATTCCATGACGGAAATTATGCTCAGACTCTTTGTGATGGGTTATTGGACAGAGGTATTAGCAAAGATAAGCGAATTGTTTTACTTCAATGTGCAAATATTACATTTAGCAAGCTTGTTCTCACCACACTGAAAAATAATGGCTGGGATGTAAAGGTATTCACCCATGAGCGGTTTGTGGATGATCTCTCAACAGTTATAGATGCCCCACGTATCACCACGTTTAACAATGTGAAAAATTTTGACTATCAGAATCTGCGCTCTCAACTGAGTTCATTGATAGATGATGGCTGCATTGTCTTTGCTCCCTGCTCCAACAATGATGGTAGTGGATATGAAGAGGTCCGTAAACTAATGGCTTTAAGCCTGGCACCATCTGTCATGTTTACTATGGAAGGGACATTTATTTGATATGGAAAAAATAATGATACTGGGTGCATTTAACATCGAGTATATTCATGATAATTGCCGTTCACCATTTCGGGATATTCTTGGATGTGCGGCAATAAGCATTAATGTCCTTCCTTTATCTTTCTATCTTGGTAAGAAAGATGTCGAAGCATATGTATTGGATGTTGCTAATAATTGTGGTGTTAAATTCATCCATATATATCACGACTGGATAAAAGAGCTCTTTTCAGAAGAGTTCTGGCATAAATTGGCAGATGGCAGAGTAATATCTGCCTTTTATCCTGATGATGAGCCTGGGCAGTGGATGGAACTGAATTTAGAAAAATTCGATCACCATTATAATTATATATTTACTCATTCAAAAAAGGCCTATCAGATTAGGTGTGAACAAGGCTATGACAATGTTAGTCATCTACCTTGGGGTTATAATAATAATCTATTTAGACATGAACCTGGTTATCATGGCCACGATATTGTCTTTATTGGCAAGAATAAACAATCCAACTCTAGTTTTACTGGGGCCGAAGATGGTAAACAGCGTGATATGTTTCTAGAAATTTGCGCTGCCTACGCTGTAAGTCGGAATCTAGATCTTGCTATATATGGATATGGATGGGAGGAGCACCCGACGTTAGGAGCATATGCTCGTGGTGTCTTGGATATAGCCGATTTTAACAAAGTTTATAGCTCGGCAGGTGTTGTCTTTAACCCCGCATGGGCTCCTGGCAGCCAAGAGCCTCAGGTTAAATTACGTCACTTTGAAGTTCTTGGTGCTGGAGCTGTTCAGATCACGAATAGCAACCCGGAGTTACACGAGGTTTTGGGAGAATCTCCAGCTGTTATTTACTTCAATAGCAGAGAGGAACTGCAAGAGAAGTTATCAACAATACTACATAACCGTTCACGAGACCGTCAGAGACAATGGTTTGAGATAAATCGGAGTATGCATTCCATCCAGAATAGGGTGAGTGCTATGCTTCAGAAACTCAATTGTCCTATTAATAAAGTGGACAAGCCATTTCTTGACATTGAGCTAAAATATCCTTCTACAATCAGTGACATCCTTCACCGAGTCCAAGAAACATTTAAGTATAATCCTGACATTGAATATATCACTATTAATTCAGTAGGTGATGATACATATAAGTATGTTGATGAGGGGTTTGTAGCAACTTATTGTAAAACCGATAAAATCTGCCAGTTTGGTGTGATGTTCGATTTCTCTGCCTTCCAGACAAATCATCTACATTTTTCAGATAATAACGGCGAGCTCTCTTGCGAGTTTATTGAGTCATATGAAGCTTATAAACGGTTACTTGCCGAGCCTGCATCTAAGCATCTCGATGAACATTATAGAGCGCTTGTCACCATTGATGATAAGCCTATATTTATTGATACACTGGTATTTCCACGGAATGCTAACTACTCGTCATTGATGGAGCAGCTAACGCATCGCGATGTGGAGAATTATACATCTCATTTCCCTATAGAATATAAAGTAAGTAAGAATACAACTCGTTTTATAAAACCGATACAAATGTGGCGTAAAATTTTTGATCACTTAAGTTTATTGAGTAATATCCAAAGTGAATTATCACTTTGCATCTATGGTGTCGGGGGAAGTTTTGGTAAATCGTTGATCCGCTTTTTTGCAAAGAGATTCCAAAGTGTGAGAATTTTTGCTGTAGATAACCGGCTTTCAGGTCAATACATCGATGGTCTATATATCTACGACAAAAGCGTTCTTAGCACATATAAAATAGATGCGATACTTATCGCAGCTGAAGCATCAGGGCCATTGATTTGTGAGGATATGATAAAGGCGGAACCGGTTGGTAAAATAATAAGAGCTTATGATACGACGTATATTTTATCTGATGTTTTAGATTTTATTGAATGTTATAAATAATGGGGGCTACGCCCCCATTATTTATTTCCGCTCATACAGGAATTCAGCATGATGGTAGTGTGATGAGTTTATGCTAAACCATGGCCAGCGAGAGGGAGATGAAAAAATGAGTTTGAATGCTTCAAGTGTAGGAAACGTGCTGACTGGATAAAATTCAAATCCGGCACCCCCATCGAGCATATTTTCATGGTAAATATAATGTCTACTTACTTTACTAAATATCTCAAGATAATGAGAAATATTTCTAAAGTCCATTTCTGAAAAGCTGATAGTGTTTATAGCAAAATCGATGCTCAACTCTTCAATCTTTTCAATAAGATAATGTGGCAACAAAATAATATCATATTTCTCTAGTTCTGCTCGGCTAAGCGTTTCGATATTATCCTGATATGTCAGTATCTTTTTATCGGGAAAACACATCATTAAATAGTATGATGATACTATTAGGTTTTCAGGTAAATCAAAGTTGATATATGTTCCCTGAAAACCACAGGAAAATAGAGATTCAGCGTAGCCACCATACCCACCACCAACTTCCATCACAATTGGCCGATTGAGATCACTCAGTAGGTTAATTGTAGTTACCGCTCTATAGTTGTTCAGCATGTTATTTGCATGCACTATGTTGCCGTCTAAATAGATACCGTATGGGTTACCCACGTTTTTACATGCCAACTGTTCCACCTTGGGTTCAAGCAGGCTATTCTTCCATACATTAAAAACACGTCTAAAGTTTCCAGCATGGTGCGCATCGTTACAAAATGCATGAAATGCCTCAACTCCACCTAAAATACCACTGCTCATTTCATTTCTATAGAAATTCTGAAGTAGTTTTTTAAGTCCTATTTGATCTTTCTTGTTAATAGCAGTATAGAAGTTAGGTCTCGAACCCTTCAGGAAATTATGCCAGTTTTTTCCTACTTGTAACTCTGGTGGAATCGTATCATGTTCTGCATCGTCAATGGTTTGTTCATAAGCAGAAAGGATATCAGCAACAAATATATTTTCATTTATATCATCTATTCTAGAGAAAACATTATCGGTTGATTTATGTGAAATGTCATATGATATAGTTGCTGTGTTTAATCGATCATCCACAATCTTGTGATGTCGGATAGATATGCAGCTACTAGATTCGAACGCACGGATAATAGTGTGAAAGTCACTTTTAAACGAAAGTACTTTTTGGGGGGCAACACCATTCTGCGATAGTACTAATTGAGCATTATTTTTATCAAACTGGCTGTTGACTATAATGTAATCATATTCCAGTGCGTTTAGCTCACTCGGTTCAAGAATTCTTGTGTTTTTTAATACATTCAGAGATTTATCCAGATGCGGCTGGACATATCCCACAATTGTGACGCCATAACGTGCGCAATTGAATTCAATACCACCATTAAAGATGGTGCCAGCTGCGGCCTCTACATCGCTAACTGTGGTATCTTTATTTGTGATAAGCCCTGTTCCGTATACAATAACTTTCAT
>JBOFCV010000378.1:0-18577 GCA_051646305.1 Turicibacter sp. | reverse complement strand
TTTCTTCCCCATCACGTCCGGCACGTCCAATTTCTTGGTAGTAGCCTTCAATATTTTGTGGCATATTAAAGTGGATGACGAAGCGAACGTTTGGTTTGTCAATTCCCATCCCAAATGCATTCGTCGCCACCATGACTTTTATGTTATCATAAACAAATTCATCTTGATTATGGCGGCGTTCTTCATCACTTAATCCCGCATGATATCTTGCAATTGAAACACCAAGATTTTGATAGTAGTCATAAATCTGATCGACTTCTTTACGCGTCGCCGCATAAATGATACCACTTGCGCCTTTATTTTCTTTCAAGTAATTTTGAAGGTATAATTTTTTATTCACGCCTTTTTCAACAATGATTTTTAAATTTTGACGGTCAAATCCGCTAATATAGACATCTGGATGTAAAAGCCTTAATAACTTAATGACATCATCTTTGACTTCACTGGTTGCCGTTGCTGTAAATGCTGATAAAATCGGGCGTTTGGGAAGCGTCGCAACAAATTGATGAATGTATTGATAACTACTTCTGAAATCATGCCCCCACTGTGAGACACAGTGGGCCTCATCGACTGCAACTTGTGAAATCAACACACGACTCATCAATTCAATAAAAGGTTGCGAACTTAAACGCTCGGGCGCGACATATAAAATCTTTATGTCACCTGCTATGACCTCATCCATAATGCGATCAATGTCTGCATCACTAAGCGTTGAGTTAATATACGCGGCTCCAATTCCAAGTTCCTTGATCGTATCAACTTGATCTTTCATCAGAGAAATTAAAGGGGAGATAACGAGTGTTACTCCCTCTAAAAGTAGCGCTGGGATTTGATAACAGATTGATTTACCACCACCGGTCGGCATAATGGCTAACACATCCGCCCCACTTAATATGCTTTGAATAATTGGCATTTGTCCCGGGCGAAATTTATCGTACCCAAAATATTGTTTTAATACTTTTAATGCTTGTTGTTCCATTATTTACACCACCTTTATACTATAATACGCAAATCATTTGCGATTTCCTTTTTTATACGTGCATATAATCATCCGCCTCATCCCATCTAACGACGAACCCGCTTCCTTTAGCACAGAAGATGGAGGCTGAAATGTTATGGCGATCACTTTCTTTATCATAGGCTAGTTGATTAATAATTTCCTCACGATTATGACACACATTATAGCCTTTTACCTTTAAATTTAACCGACCCTTACCTTTTGTATACGAGATAAACTCCGTATAATAATCCATAAAAGTTGATACCGGCACATACCCGGTTATGATACATTTGTTTTCGGTCATCGTAGGGGTGTTAAAGGTTCCATGAGCCTTTTGAATATCTGTTAACACGCGCCCCATTAACTCTAAGTCAACTTCAAATTTAAAGTCATACATCGGTTCAAGCAAGACATTATCTGCTTTTTCAAGCGCTTGACGAATGGCACGATAGGTGGCTTCTCTGAAGTCGCCCCCACTCGTATGCTTTTGATGACTTGCCCCTGTTAGAAGGGTGATTTTGACATCAGTTAGCTTTGAACCTGTTAAGATGCCGACGTGAGAACGTTCAAAGACGTGAGTTTGAACTAAGTTTTGAAAACTAGTTGGTAAAACATCGACATGGACGTGACTTTCAAATGTGATTCCACTGCCTCTTGAGCCTGGTTCTACCAACACATGAACTTCAGCATAGTGTCCGAGTGGTTCATAATGGCCACGTCCGATCACTTTATTTGAAATGGTTTCGGCATAGATGATTTCACATGTTCCAAATTCAATCTCAAGGTTATATCGGGTGGCAATAAGTTCTTTTAACACTTCTAGTTGAATCACTCCCATGACTTGGATTTGGATGACTTGTAGCTCTTCATACCAAGTAACTTGAAGTGCTGGATTTTCGATTTCTAAATTTTTAAATATCCTCAGTAATTCCTTAGCATGAATCGTTTGGGGTTGAACGACCTGAACACTTAAGGTCGGAATGATGGTGGTTTTAACACTTTCTCTTAGCGTTCCAACCCCATCACCAATTTTTGGATTTATAAGTCCTGTTACGCCAAAAACTTGCCCCGCCACAACACGTGAGACTTGCTCATATTTATGACCTTGATACAATCGTAACTGATGGACTTTGTCATTGATTTGATGAGCTCCATAGGTGAGGCTATCCCGTGCGTTTAATGTGCCACTTAATGCTTTCATAAAAACGACTTGATTAAGTTGGTCATCACTTCTAATTTGGTAAATTCGCCCTGAAAAAGGAGCATCTATTTCATAGGTGGTCACTAATAGTTGATCTACCCACTGCATTAAATCATCAATGCCTGTATTTTGCAACGCTGACCCACTAACGCACGGAAAGACTTTCCCCTGCATAAATAAAATTCTAAATTGATTGATAAACTGCGATTCATCCACCTGGCCATTTAGATACTGTTCTAATAATTCATCGTCTAGTTCTACTAACTGTTCAAAGTACCGACTTAGTGAGTGATTAGGAGGTAAATAAAGCAGTTGATCACTTAATTGTGAACGAATTTCTGTCAGAACAGTTTCAAGTTCGATACCTTCGCGGTCCATTTTATTAATAAAAATAAACGTTGGGATTTGTTGCGCGCGTAAAAGTTGATAAACGGTATCTGTATGTGACTGAACCCCATCAGTCGCACTTATGATAAGAATTGCAGCGTCCATAATGGAGAGGGCACGTTCCATCTCATAAGAAAAATCGACGTGTCCAGGTGTATCGATTAGGTAATAAGTCGACTCCTTATATTGAAAATGAGCGATATCGGTGAAGACTGTAATTCCACGTTTACGCTCAATGTCATGATGATCAAGCACGGTATCTTGATGGTCCACACGGCCACGCTTTTTTATCGTATTTGTTAAATATAATAAACTTTCTGCAAATGACGTTTTTCCCGCATCAACGTGGGCAAAAATCCCAATTGTTTTATTCATTCTCTCACCTCAACTATCATAATTTCGGAATTAACTTTCTATATACTAACACCCCTGTATTCTATATTTTAGAAACAACTATTAAACGATGAATAACTTTCTAGAAGATCTAGTTTTTGGGCTATAAAAAATTTAGATCACCTTGATACAGAAGAGATACAACGGTATCCTATAATCCAGGTAGAAGTTTTTCCGATGTAAAAAACTTATCAAGACTTATATATCTAAATGATTAGGTTAAAAAAGTTTACTTTATTTATAATAACCGCTAGGTAATTTTTCTAACTCCTTGTGGCCTACGGTACTTTGATGTCACCGATAACATTTATTGGCCAAAAAAGAAGAATGATCTATAAAAAGAAAAATTAAATCGATCTTATCTATTATACCAAAAAAACGAACGTAACACACGAGGTGTATGACGTTCGTTTTTTTGGGATTCTTATGATTTTAAAATTGTTCAGTTGTATTCAGTAAATAAACCAACCATCGAAAAAAACTGATTGAACTAAGTATTCAAATAACGGTGTAAAAATTCTTTTGTTCGTTGGTGGGTTGGATTCATAAAAATTTGTTCTGGTGTCCCTACTTCAGCTATAATTCCTTTATCCATAAAGACAACACGGTCACTGACCTCTTTTGCAAATCCCATTTCATGTGTGACAACAATCATGGTTAATCCTTCACTTGCAAGTTGTTTCATGACATCTAAAACATCTCCTACTGTTTCAGGATCCAAAGCACTCGTTGGTTCATCAAATAATAAGATTTCAGGTTCCATACATAAGGCACGAGCTATGGCAACACGTTGTTTTTGGCCACCCGATAATTGGGTACTGGCGGCGTGAGAAAAGCGATCCATACCTACTTTTTTTAGATACTGCATGGCGATTTCTTGGGCCTCTGCTTTACTACGTTTTAAAATTTTTGTTTGTCCAATCATACAGTTTTCAAGAACTGTTTTATTGTTAAATAAATTGAAACTTTGGAACACCATTCCAACGGCAGTCCTATGTTTGTTAATATTGATTTCACCTTGTAAAATATCTTTTCCATGATAGAAGATTTGGCCACTATCGGGATGCTCAAGTAAATTGATACAACGTAACAAAGTGGATTTCCCACTCCCACTGCTTCCAATGATTGAGATAACTTCCCCTTTGTCAACATGGAATTCAATATTATTCAATACTTCTAATGGACCGAAGTGTTTTTTTAGGTTATGAATGTTAATGATTCGATTTGTCTCCATGTTGACCTCCTAATGTCCTGTTCTTGGAACAGTTTGTGATGATGGGAATGATGTTTTAGGCATATTCATTTTCTTCTCAATATACGTTAAAATCTGAGTCGTGATCGTCGTCAAGAACAAGTAAATGAGACAGGTTATGAAAAATGTTTCCGAATATAGCATCACACTTCCGGCAACTGATTTTGATTGAAAGAACACTTCAATGACTCCGATAACATTTAACATAGAACTATCTTTTATATTCACGATGAACTCATTTCCGATTGATGGGAACGAGTTTTTAATGGCTTGAGGTAAGACGATGGAAAGCATTGCTTGCATCGATGTCATCCCGATACTTCTAGCTGCTTCGATTTGACCTTTATCAATAGATTGAATGCCTGATCGAATAATTTCAGACATATAGGCTCCCGTGTTCACAGAAATAATAACAATCCCTGCTGTCATCGCATCCCATCCAAGAACCGGTCTTAGTGCGTGATACAAAAACATGGCTTGTACCATCATCGGGGTCCCGCGGAAAAACCACACGTAAGCACCAACTAAGAAATGCATCACTTTTTTGATTGCTTTCACTAGCATTGAATCTCTTGGTTCGATGGCAATCGCTCGTATTCCACCAAGTAATAATCCAATTAATAAACCAATTAATGTTCCGCTAAAGGCAAGTAAAAGTGTCATTTTAATCCCATATACAAATAAGTCAAAGTTATTGATAAATAAATTAAATGATTTACTTAAAAATTCAGTTTGTGCAGTTAACATCATGATTTTACTCTCCCGTTGGTGCGTTTTCGCGTGCTTTAGTCATCCATTCAATGCGCGTATCTTCACTGATACTGTCTAATGCAGATTGAATCTTGTTAAATGTCTCAGTCCCTTTACTTCCTTCTTTTAATCCAATTGAAACGGATGTATCGATATCAAATCCTAATCCATCTGCAAATTGGACAATCGTTAAATCAGGATTGGCTGCTACGACACCTTGTGCAACTGGAAGCTCTGCTGTCACACCATCAGCTTCTTGGCTCAGTAATGAAACAACTAATTCAGGATAAGCTGAACGAGGTGTTAAGTGATTGACACCTTCAATTTGATCGATGACTTCATCGTAGTTTGTATTCATTTGTCCAATGACATTTTTCCCACTAAAATCTTGAATTCCAGTAGCTGTTGCAAGTGGATCATCTTTTCGAACAATCATAACCATTTCAGATTCAAAATAAGGCGTTGTAAAATCGATTCCTTGTTCACGTTGGTCGTTTGCTGTCATTCCTGCAATAATCGCATCAATTTCGCCTGACTCAAGTGATGCTTGTAAGCCATCCCACTCTAACTTTTTGATTTTAACTTCTTTACCAAGTGAAGTTGCTATTTCACGTGCAACCATGACATCATAACCATCACAATATCCAGCTCCACCAATTTCCACACTTGTGTCGGTTGCTTTGTTTAACTGCCAGTTAAATGGTGCATAATTACATTCCATTCCAACGACAAAACTGTCCGAATTTCCTGTTCCCTCATTAGCCCCACACGCTGTTAATACACTACATACCATTAAAACTCCGATTAATTTTCTCATTTTTCACACGTCCCTTTAGTATAATATATAACAAAAAAAGTCGTGCTATTAACACGACCCATCGATAAAAGGGGTTTGTTTAATAGCGCCTCTTCAACAACTGAAGGAGTATTACGAGTATTTCCCGCAATCCCAAATAAACATTTGCCAATGTTTACTTTCGGCGATGATTACCTTTCCTACATTTCTTAGCCTGCCGGCTCCCTGTAGTACTCTGACGCACCGCTACCTCTATACGATTTCTTTTGTATAACCATAAATTACCACACATTTTAAAGTAAATCAATAACAATTTTGGATTTATTTGTTATTTTATAAAATAAAAGCGTTTTATTTCATTGTTTTGTGACTAAATGGTTCGATTGGATATATTTATTACCCTTTTTTCAGACTGTCGAATCCGTCAGAAAAAGTAATTCTTTTGACAATTGCTTTGGTAATATCCGAAACAATTGTTGTTAACAGCTCATAAAAATGCTCGCTAAGTCATCATCTTTGCGAGCATTTTTATTATTTTCTCTTGCTTTGTAAATCATTAATCTCATCTTGTTGTTCTGCTAATAGCTGACTTAATCGTTGATTTTCCACCATTAATTGGTCCGTTTTGGTTTCTAAAGCTGCGATGTCTAAATTTTGTGTCGCTACCATTTGTTTCAATTCTTCACGGTGATCTTCATTTGCTAATGTAGCAAGTGCTTCTTTTAAATTATCAGCCATTTGATTTTCAAGGTACCACACTAATTTTCTTGTACGGCTCCAATAGATTTCTTTTAAAACAGATTCCTCACGAATTTGTTGCTCTAAATTTTCAATCTTCAATTGAAGTTGGGTAAATTCTTGATTGGCATAAGTAACAACTATTGAATTGGCGATTTCTATGTATTCTGATTGACTCATTATTTGTTGTGTTAATTCACTTTCAGTCAGCGGTGCTTTGGGTTGATTTTTCATCAATGTGTGATTGATCACTGCTTTATAAATATAAAACAGAATAAAGGGGGAAATAATCCAGAAACTTAAAACTAAAATAAAGTTCCAGCCCAATACAAAAAATAAATCACCCAGTAACACACAGATAATCAAATCAATTAAGATAACAATCCCTTTAAAATCTTTTGTTTTCTGAACAAGCGCTGCATGTTTTTCATACGCCAAAACTTCTTCACTTTTTGTATACGCCTCACGTGCTTCTCTTAAATATTTATGTTGCTCCGTTGCAACATAATTTTGAATGGTGTCTTTTTTCTTTTGGACTTCACCTTTGACAATATCAATCTCATGAATCAATTCATCCGTACGCCATATATTTGAAATTAACTGTTCTTTTGTTAGTGTTGTTGCCTCAATTGTCATGTAACCACCTCGTCATCTCTTGTTGTCTATCTAAATATTTTGATACGTCATTATTATATCAAAACTCATTAATAAACACAAACAAGCCCGTAGGTAGAGAAACCATGACTTCAAACTATTTAAACTTATTTAACTAAAACTCCATCTTTTTTAGTTAAAGAAACACTTTTCATTCACCTAACGACAGCATAAAAATATCATTTATTACGCACTCTATTATTTTTTGGTTTCTACATGCCTTGTTATACAACACTACTAGAAAATTTAAAAAGAACAAGAGAATTTTAAAAATCAAACTCTCTTGTTCTCCAATTATATACTTAGCTTATTTTTATTTAAAACGGGTTATAATACCCTTTCAATTAGCCTTTTGGAATTAACAAGATCTAAATCACTTTGAATAATTTCTAAAATGATCTTACCTTCGTAATTTTTAAGCATGGTATTAAATATTAATTCAAAATCAATCTCCCCTTGTCCAACAGGTAAATGCTCATGCACTACACTAAAATGGCGGTCGGCAATATGTAGGATTTGAGGTCTCTTAATCTCCACCATTTCTTCTAAATGCTTCATGTGATCAATATGGGCTAAATCTAACAGAAATTCCAATTTACTATGCGCCGTGAATAATTTCTTTATTTCATGCGTATCGGTAAAGATAGGATCAAGCTTACTGTTGTTCTCGAGGTAGAGCGTTACCCCAACTGCCGTTAACTTATCCAGTGCATTTGCAACCTTCTCACTTAATCGGTCAATTGTCGTTTCATCAATTGGTTCATTTTCACAAATTGGGTGGATAATCAACTCGTTATGCCCGAGTTGCGATAATATATCCACTAGCTTTGGAATATGCTCATCAAATTCGTTTACATTCAAAACCGCATGAATAAGGGTTGGGAATTTGTATTCGTTTATCAAATGAATGGGATCGACATCTAACTCGTGTAAACAGATTCCCCTGTTGTCATACCAAACTTGCATAAACGAAAACCCATGATTCTTCGCGAATGCTACTTCATCAGCGTAACGATTAAAATAACGTGCTAAACATCCCATTTGAACATTCATGTTCCCACTCCTTATTTAACTATTTGACACATTGTATCATCACCCACGCTAAAATACAATATTTTCCTTATCTATTCTTGCGTTGTTTGATAATGATCGACAATCTCTTTAATAATGAGATCGACATTGGTAGCCCCTACAGAGCGCTTCGGAATTTTAGGACAAAGTTTATCCACGCGATACGTCATGCCATGATTAATAATATTCGTTAAAAGAATGGCTTGTTTAATTCCTTTAAAAAAATAATCATTATACCATTGATCAACTTCAAAGTATTTACAATTTGGTAACTTTTGTTTTAAGCGTTGCACGGTTGTCGTCGCTCCCCCCACAATTAAAATGGATGGGTCATTGATCACATTTATATCGACTTCTAATTCATATTCTAAACTTTCTCTTTTATTTTCGAGTTCAAACTCGACGGGTTCTAATTTATGCTGGCGTGCATGATGTAACTCCTCAGATAATCGTGCTATCGCTTCCTTATACTCGGCATTTTCTTGTTCTAAAGTATCATTTGTCCGCTCTAGAAGATGTATTTTTGCCCCAAATGCTTTCGTTAGTTTATTCATTTCCTTTTCTTGTGTCTCTTTTATTGTCGCTAACCTAGATGCAAGGATTTGATGCTTTTGATCCAACGCCTGGTAGTTAGACTTTTCACGCACCATCTCACGTTCAAGCGCTTTTAGCGATGAGATATCACTTGCAGTATAATGTTTAAAAAAGAAATCGCGATCTTGATCATGCTTTAACATCATTAAATATTGCGCCACTACCTCTCCTAAGTGTTCATCCATATATAAAAGATCTTCATCCGTTAATCGTTCATTCTCAAATCCATTTTCCATGTTCGTCCCCAATTGCACACACCTTAACAAACACATGACCTCAAGCGATTCTTGTATGGTCAATCTGGATTTCCCAAAACTTAAAGATGTTCCTAACTGATTCAAAACTTGAAAATATACGGGATATGTGGGAAATAAGTAGTCGAAACACAATAATTTTGAAAGTGGCACCAAAGCATAATCAGAATATTGTTTTAGCCATAATTTACTCTGTTTATAGAGAGTTGAATTTACTTTTCTAAGCTCCTTTTTAAAAAGAAGATAATACTGCGGCTCTTCAAATTGACCTTGTACTAAAAGCGATTCTCCACGCTCTGTCCACCAATCAATCCTATTTTGAACCTCATCATCAATCGCAATCTTCATCACTTCAATAAAGTAATCTAAAATCGCTAATCTACAATAGTTATCAAAAGATAGCTTATCACCTACATCTTCAACTCTAATAAATTGGGCTATTTCCTCTAAGTCTAAGCTAGAATTCTTGTTTCTTGTTTTTAATTGTTTATATCCTTTTGACTCTTTTTTTATTAATAGATCTAATAATACACTTGATAATTCAGCATGAGTCTTTGCCCGTTCAAATAAACAATATAACAGATTCAGTAAGTATTCATCGTATATTAATGGTGCCCTAAAAAAAGGGTCCTTATAAAATTCAAGTTTTTCTCGACGATTCCACGCTTCTGGAAATCTTCGATTAATACCTTCAATAACACTTTTATTTTCAGATTTTATCGCTCGTGCTAAAAAAGCTTCTCGATGTTTGGTTAAACGCCTATTCATGTTTACCATCCTCCTTGTATCTAAAATATATGGTTTTCAATGACTAAAAATGTCATTTCAGGCTGATTTCTCCTCTGATAATTATAAAAAAAGCCAATTTATGACGATTCATAAATTGGCTTTGCTATTTAATTAGATTAGATTCACTTACTGACACATACGTGATGACTATCTTACTTTCAACATGTTTCGTGATGATAAAAAAGTTAATACTAGCAAAGGGTGAAACTTGATCCTCTACATCTGTGTTTTCAATGTTCAGTTCAATCGCATAAGCTTTACTTTTTTCAAAAAACTCTGCCCAAACAACTTTTTTCTCTAGTTGAATCAATTTGATATCGTCTAACTCTTGGATAAAAGAATATATCGTATCACTTATTTCTGTCATCTGAATACTGTTTTCTTTATAAAGACTCAATTCAATCGTACTAAGAAATTGATCCAATATCTCTTCAAAATCACTTACACTCAATTCCCGTCCTTCTAGTTTGGTCATCGGTTCCACTATTTGTTGAGTCCATTCATCATTTAATTTTAAAGGCATGCACAACATTGCTATTTCTAACAGAGCTACTACCAGAAGTAAAATGATTAACATGCTTTGTTTTACGTGATTCATCCATATCCCCCCATGTCTTTAAATCCAGCTAACTTGAAATACATCTATATTTCGTGTTTTAGAATTAGTCTTAATGATCAAAAACACTTTTGGATTAACACATCTTATAATCCCTTTTAAAGTTTTACATGGTGAAAACTTATCCGGACTTATTTCATTGAAACTTCATAAAGAAGCCAAACAACACCTTAAGATATATATATTACCACTATATTCCATATTTTGGAATGATTTTGCAAACTTTCTTTATTTTGCTCTAGATTCATTTGAAGATACATTCAAACCTTTCATCCTATGTTAGATTAACATAGCATGGACTGATTCATAACGATATATCTCCCTCATTCCCCCCTACACTTATTGATAACTTTCAAAATGTCTAACTTCATTGCTTGATAACATACCCGTAAGTCTTAATATTCCCCCTAAATTTATAAAAAATGTGATCCTCACGATCACATTTATTAATAAATTTAGTTAATGTCATCACTTTGTTGAAGATATAACTCTTGCAAGGGGTATTTCTTTTATATCGTCTCCAAGTTTTACCGTTACCGCCACTTCAATATCTTTTGGAATTGATGTAATGGCGACTTTACCACTATGTGTAAACGTTTGGGTCTCTATCTTTGTTAAATCGTAATCATTGCTAAACCAAGTTTGCGTGAATGGGGTTTTAAATGTGATATTTAAAGATTGATACGATTTTAAACGCTCAAGTGGTCCTCTATACGTTGCCACCATTTCTTCTTCTAAAATAATTTGATCTCCGTCTTGGCGACTAACTAACTGCGCACTAATAATCCATTCTTCTGTGTTTACCTCAAATGTTTCATTTATTGCAATAGGCTCTACAGACTTTGAACAGCCTCCTATAACAACACCCATAAGCAATGATAGCATAACAATGTACAGTTTCACTTTAACAACCTACTTCCACATGGATTTTGGTAAGATATCAGATTAAAATGTCATCACTAAATGTAGATTTATTTTAGTATATGTCAACATGATACATCCTATCAATATCAAGCGATATTTATGCTAAATTTTGAATAAATTCTTCCCAACGATTTATTTGGTACTGATTTTGAAGTAAGAAATGTCGCATCCGTGGTTCATTTCCCAAAACACCACAAATTCGTAAATGGACAGCATGGACCATTAATAAACGATATAACAATGGGCAGTAATTTTTAATTTGTTCCTCAACCAAGGAAGATGAAAAATGAAACTTATGATTCATTCCAAATTCACTCACCTTCACTAAGTTCGTCATGTCCAAATAATCTCTGACATAAAAACGATCTTCTAAACTAAACCAAGAATCTAATAAACCTTCAAATTCATTCAAGTTTATGAGCAGTTGTTCCTCTTTCTGCGTACTTGATTTCAACAAATCCCAAAGTGGGATAATGGCAATTCCAAATAAATAGTTATCGGCAAAAGTATCACTATCAGGTCCCAATAAATCTTCAATCAATACTTGTAACGAAAAACTCTTTTCATCATGTTCTAGCAACCATTCCATAATAGAATGAGGCGTTCCTACCAATTTATGAATAAACGCCACCACAAGAGGTGCTTGCGTATAATGTAAAAACTCAAGGCGTCCTGCACTTTTTAGATACGGTTCTTGCATCGGACTCATTAATAAGCGTGGCGCATCCTTGATCACAAAATACAAATACCGTTGATACAGTTCATTCATACTCATCGTCATGCTAAATCCAATGCGATTTTTAAACTCTATTGAAAGTGAATCGAGTGCCATATTTTCATAATAGGTAGCCAATCCTTCTGTCAACCAAACATGAGGAGGCAAATGAAATGCTGATTGTGGGAGCACGTGATCCATAAACGCATGAAATAAGCGATGCGATAATAACTGCCAATCTCTAAGAGATTTCACATCTATGCTAGATCCAATGATCATACGTGAAGCCCCGCCAAGTATAGTTTCCCCTGACTCACCGTACCGAAAAAAGCACAACAAAAGCTTTGGAATACGTTGTTGAAATAATCGTTCATAATACGTATACAAACAGGTGATGACTTCTTTGATTTCAAACTTATCAACTGCCGTGTATATGGGATCAAAATAAAATTGGACACATTCATCGCATTCATCATCTAAGCAAGTATCAAAATGTCCGAACACATAGCACGATTTCATGAGGTTGTAAATATCCCACCACGTTGGCTTTTGTAAAACACAACCAGTCCAAAGCGTCGGTAATTTAATTTGGGTACAGTCAAATTCAATCTGATCAACTAGCTGTAACAGCTTTTCGTCTGAAGCACTCACCACATCCAGAGGTAAAAGTAACACTTTTTCCCCGCTAAAGGTAAGAAAGTCCGTTGTTAGATATCCTTGATGCCCGTGCTTTCCTAGATGGCCGATACTAACTTCATAAGTTAAATATAATTCTGTGTCGACTAAATTCACAATACGGAGGTGATGGTCATCCCATGTAAATTCCCCGTCAAAATCAATAGAGATTAATTTCATTTGCCCTTTAAAAAAGACATACTCTGTAAATGTCGTAAGATTCGATATAGATAACGACCACACTAAACTTTGTGATTTTATCTCTTCCAAATTAATTTTAATTTTACTTTGATTCATAGCGTCTAAGACTCACCGCCTTTTATTTTTTATTAATTAAAACACCTCATGGTATCTTCCTGGTGGACAGCCTTCAATCCCTTTAAAGAATTGATTAAAGTAATATTCGCTCGAGAATCCCATTAAATAGGCGACTTGTTTAACTGATAAGTTTGGGTCTTTTAATAATTGTTTAGACTGATTAAATCTTACTTCGTTAATAAGTTGTTTAGTCGTGATTCCCAATTGTTTTTTTATCACCCGACAAATTTGCTTTTCACTTAGATTTATATAAGATGCCACATCGTTCGTCGTCAAATTGCTTCGGCAGTTTCTTTCAATATATTGTTGAATTTGCTTCAGTCTAAATTCATCTGTTCGATATTTAACTGGTACTGCATATGCCTCTATTTGATTTAGCGAAAGCTGTCGTCCAAGTTTCATCATCATTTGGTAGACATTGTTTTTTATGAGATTAAAATAGCCAAGTTTTTGTGATTTTGCTTCAATCAATGAATCTGTAAATAAGACGAGCAACCCTTCTGTATCTTTAATACTTTTGCACTGACTTTTCGAAAGCAAGCCTTCAATAATCATCGCTTCTTCATCTAAGTTATCATGGCAGCTCAAGTTGAAATTCAAACAATATTCAACTAAAGGCTGGTTTTCTACTGATCGTTGTTCGTGATATTCACCCGGCTTCGTGACATAGAATTCACCCGCATTTATAATAAAGGAATGATCATCTAGCTTCACCATACACGCTCCCAATCTAATGAGATGAAGCTCATAGGTTGCATGAGTATGTCGTTTTATGACCCATTCTTTTTCTAATTTCTCCATTAATCTAAACCAAATCACTTCAACATTTAAACTATCGAGCCTAAAATTTAGGTCAAGTTTAGTTAGAACTTCTGAGGCTTCCTTTAAATATTCCAAGTCAGTTTGTTGCTTTATTTTATTCTGACCCATGGCGCAACACTCCCCATCCTGTATAACTTGTTACATGATTAAAACTATTTTACCATATATAAGCCACAGTATTTTCTTGCATTCTATTTTTTTTGCTAGGACTATGGCGTATCATCCTACCTATGTATTAAGAAAATATAATCAAATTCCCTAAAGATTAAATGTATCTACGTTTTTATATGAACTTTTTTAATTTTGAAACTATTCCGACGATAAGAAGTTCGTCAGTTCTCTGCATCAAGGTACTCGAAGTTTTTAAAAGCGAAAAATTAATTTTCTAGAACCTAGGTGTTTAAACTTAATCCGTTGTAACACCTTATAAAGTCAATTTATCGGTTCGTCTTTCGTACGAAAATTAAATAAACTACATAAACTTAAACAGGAATATTCCTATTTTAAAAAGAAGACGTTTAATTTTTTAGATATAATTATTGATTTAACTTGATTGATTTTATTAAGTTCCTAACTCTTGTATCTCTCTTCTATAACACTTTCATCACGACTAACATAAGCTATTAGTAAATAGGAGTTATAGGAGTGGTCTGCATGAAAAGAATCATCTTTGCTAGAAATAGTTTATTTATATTAGGCTCAATTAGCACCTTGTTATTTGGGTTAAACTTACCTACCTTTAACGTTTTAGACTTTGGATTAGCTATTTTATTTTTTATGCTCTCATATGCCTTACATAAGGAAGTGACGTAGGATTCTTAATCTCTTAAATGACTTTAGTTACTTAAATCTAAGCCTCCAACTGTCCTGATTAAGCTCTAAATGTTGTTTTTACAACTTGATTCTATTAAAGGTAAACAAAAAAATTCAATGATTTAGCCCAATTACTAAATAAGACTCCTATTCTTGCAGTTATGCGCTTAAATAGGAGTCTTTAGTTATTTCAATTTTACTTTAAATGTTTTTATTTCAAAAGGTTTGATATTAAATGTGAATTGATTTCCATTGAATGCTACATCAGACAAATTATTTTCTAATAAATCACATTCGCTGATCTGGAATATTTGGGCACACACGGTTAACGTGACGCTTCCACGACGTTTTTGGAAATCATATAAACGGATAATTAACTCATTGCTATCTTCAGCTTGTTTTACGACATCAACCATTACGTGATCCACATCAACTGAAACCATTGATAATTGTGTTGGCAAAGTCCCCACATGAGCCTCTTCAATCGTTGCACTTAACGGGCAATTTAATTCATATGCATGATTTACTGTTTTTGCTGCTTTCCACTCTCCACGATGCGGATAAAGTGAATAAGTAAACTCATGCGCGCCTTGATCCGCATTTGGATTCGGATGAATCCCTGACTTAATTAAAGATAATCGCATCGTATTCTCTTTCACATCATACCCATACTTACAATCATTTAGCAAGCTGACACCGTAGTCACCTTCTGATAAATCCGCCCATTTGTGCGCACACACTTCAAATTTAGCTTTATCCCAACTTGTATTTTCATGCGTGGCACGCTCAACATTTCCATATTGAATCTCATATGTCGCTTTATCGGCTAACACATCAACTGGGAATGCTGCTTTTAGCAAGATTTGGTGCTCATGCCAATCCACATTTGTTTTGAAATCAATCACTGGTTTATGATTGTAAACATAAATGATTTGCTCAATTGTTGAATCCATGAATGTTTTAGTCACTTTAAGTGCACTTCTTAAGTCACCAGATTCCACAACCTCAATAGCTACAACGTCATTTACGTCCCACATTTTTTCTTGATAGTACATATTTATATCCCAAGCATCAAACCAGAGTGGTTTATCTTCAAAGGCTTGTAAGACGTTAGCTTCTCCTTTTAATACTTCACGTTTTGCCAATTTGTCATAAACTGATGATAAATTCCCTTGTTCATTAATTGTGATATAAAAATATGTATTACATAATGTTGAAGGTGTCACCGTCATGTTAGTTTGAATGTCCTGAACCAAAGTTCTCTCACGTAAGGTGAAAGCTTTGTATCCTTTGGCAGGGATTTCTCTTGCTAACATTAATAACTTTCCATCATGCGTACGTTGTGTTTGTACTAGCGATCCATCTAAATCAATGATTTCTACATTCGTAAAGCCTTCTGGATAGTCAACACATACTAAATCTGTTCGCTTAAAACTTAACGAATTATACACGACGATTGACTTCTCTTTTAGATTAATTGATGAGGCAATTCCTTTTTTTGCTTGTGTTAACAGTTCTTGCCCTGAAGACATAACTTCCTCGTACTCGCGGTGAGAGGTCACATATACTTCTGGAATTGAACATCCAGGAATAATATCGTGAAATTGATTTAATAAGATAAGTTCCCACCCTGTATTTAATTGTTGTTTTGGATAGTTAAATGTCTTGTTTGTTATTGTATTTAAAGCAGATAGCCACTCGACATCTTGATATAAGAATTCTGATTGTCGATTGTATTTTTTATTTTTTGCCATGCTCGTATACGTTCCACGATGATACTCTAAGTACAATTCTCCACTCCATTTAGGTAAACGTGGATGTCCCGCTACGTCTTGTTCTAGTTTCTCTAAATAATCACGTGCTTTTCCCATTTTAACTTTTGGAATTCCTGGAATTCCTTTGCTCATACGGCGTGCTGTTTCAAGCATTTCCTTTGTTGGACCGCCTCCACCATCTCCGTATCCGTATGGATGAAGAATTTCATTATTTAAGTCTTTTTGTTGGTATCTTTTCCAACCACCCGCCATTTGTGAAGGTGATAACATCCCACCATAATGTGTTCCAAACCCTTCCTCATCGTGGCCTTTATTCATGATAAAGTGTGTTAAGACTTCCGTTCCATCAATTCCTTTCCATTGGAACGTATCATACGGAACATTATTATATTCACTCCAACTTAGCTTTGATGTAACAAAGTAGTCAATTCCACATTTTTTCAATATCTGAGGCATGGTTGCACTGTATCCAAATACGTCTGGTAACCATAATAATTTATTGTCTACCCCAAATTCCTGTTTAAAATAACGGGTTCCAAATAAGAATTGACGTACCATGGATTCTCCTGAGATCAAGTTACAATCGGCTTCCACCCACATTCCACCATCCGCTTCCCAACGTCCATCAGCAACACGTTCTCTCACTTGCTCATAAATTTCTGGATGATCTTCTTTGACAAATTTATAAAGTTGGGGCTGACTTTGTAAGAATTTAAACTCTTTATAATCATTCATATAATTTAGGGCTGTTGCAAAACTACGAGCCGCTTTATGGCGAGACTGCTCCACTGTCCAACGCCAAGCAACATCAATATGTGTATGCCCAATACAATGTGCCGTTATATCTTCCTGCCACAACTCTTTATCATATATATTTTCTTCAATATAAGCATTTGCTTCTTCTAAAGAACAATAAAACTCTTTTGAGTGAGGGCGTCTTAAATCTAATTTATTGATCGCTTGATTTAAGATAGCAATCAAATCAATTCGCCGTTTATCTTCACTATTTAATGTTTCAACAACTCCAAGTACGGTTTTTAAATTGTAGTAAATTCTTTCTACATCAGCATCTAATACATATAATCTCGTGTTCAAATCCAATGGAACATCATCCATCCCCGTATGTGCATGTAATGTTATATCAAATACTTCTCCTAATTTTGCACACTTTGTGAGTTCAAACTCACGGTGATTTAATGTTAGGCCTTGTATAAACTTTCCATTAACATACGCTTTAAGTTGAGGTGTAATATTGTCCCAGCAATGTTCACGTCCGGTTGTCACTTCTATGTATAAATGTTGTGCTTCATAGACTTCATCTACCTTGATTTGCGTACGAAACCAAAAATGAGTATCGTAGCCTTGCCACTTTGCTCCTTTTCCAAATGGCATCCACTCCGTACTTCCATCATCTTTCTTTATTTCAAAAGTGGTTATCTCTTGTGTAAACTTATAACGATAGCCACTTATTTCATTTAATATTTTATTAATGCGTTCTTTTAACATCAACATATTTATCACCTCAATTATCATTGTATCGCTTCAAACTGATGAAATAAATTTAGTTATCAGACACTTTTTAATATTTTTAGACATATAACTTTATTCCCCCCCTGTTTTATCGCTCCCACATCCTATTATGTAATCTAATCATCTCGCTTAATGGCTAACTAACTATCCAAGATATTTTTACACCGCATTTAACTAGGCAGCTTTTAGGATAACATGCTATACTTTATTTATTCGATTTTAAAATATCTTTTCATTTTTATTCTTAAACATGACTTTATTAATTGAAATAAGATGGGTCCGTTTGCTTTTATACATTTGCCTTGTAAATAGCCCTCCTGTATAAACTTCGGTTTATGCGATTCGAAGTTATTTTAAATTAGAAAATTAAGAACTGTAGGTGATATCATGAGTTTAGGACGCAATGATTCGTGTTGGTGTGGAAGTGAATTAAAATATAAAAAATGTCATTTAGAATTTGATGAAAAATTGCAGCGATTAAAAAGACTAGGTCAAGAGGTTCCAGACCCG
>JBOFCV010000281.1:0-3116 GCA_051646305.1 Turicibacter sp. | reverse complement strand
AACTTGTAGATTTATTTTCTAAGTTGACAAAAATAGTTACAAGTTTTTCAATCGTTTCTACCCCATATTTTTTATACAAGAAATAAAATAACGCAGTCCCTTTTGAATGCACCCCATACGGTCTAGTTTCGTCTTGTGTTTTTATTTCTGGTAACTCTAAATACTCATCTAATTTAGGAGTTATGATGTAATCAAATAATTTTGAATTCTTTGCATGAAGTGAGTATAAAATGGCCGACCATTCAGCTGTCGTTTCATTTAACCAATCTTCCCACGAATCTATATCGGCACCTTCACACCAATGATGAGCGAGTTCATGAGCCATTAACCAACCAAAATACAAAGCTAACTCTTCTTCAGTACTATTTGAATCTAAAAAGTTACTGAATACGATTAATTCTTCTCTAAAGTATGCCCCTTGCCCCTCTTCGTTTAACGATAAAGAGACAATATCTAATTTGTTAATTCCCTTACTTTTAAAAAGATGATCTTTATAATATGCCATGACCTCTTGATAATTGTGCTGTATATACTTCACAGCTTTTTCTTCATCCGGATTTGAGTAATAGATTGTTAATTCATCACAGTTTACCTGATGGAAATGCCCTTTTTTAAACGCAATAATATTACCCGGATCATATTTCTTATTTTCATAAAACCAACTTTCTGTGGTTTCATCATAATCGCCCTTTATGACATGATAATTTTTTGCATTTTCAATTGTCACTTTGCAATCAAGGATTTCTTCAGGTAATTCCTGCGGATACCAGACCGAATAGAAACTTAAAGCTTTTGCATTTTCTTCAATAAAATTGCACCAACCATTAATGGTCCCCTCATATTTTATTAGCAGCTGATTAAACCCCAAAGAGTCTGAAATATTGACTTGGTGTGACTCTACTCTAAACATAGGAACATAGGTCTTCGTGATTTTCCATTCAAGATTTCGCTCATTACTTGACATACTTGTAATCGTTAAATTACGGTTCAATACAAAATCCAATGAATTTAATGTTTTATCCAGTTTAATTTCACATACCACAACGACTTTGTTTTCGTTAAAGTTTAACTTAATATCCATTTTATTATTCATAATATCCCCTCTGGCTTGTTGTATTATTTTTTAAAAAAATAACAACTGTTTTTGTACAATCACTTATTCCTTCTATTTTCAAACGATTCCCTACCACACTAAACTTAGGTTTGTCCTGTTATGTGCCTACTTACCTGTTAGTAAAAATAAACCTTAGACTATCTATATACGAACCGATAATTAAACTAGATATTGTGGCGCAACCTATAAAACTTAAATCCCCTGATATTAAGACATCCTATAGACGCCGTGATAGTTTCGAAAATCCACAAAATTAACCGCATCTTATCTAGTAAATCTATTAAATCCGCAGATTTACAGACAGTCTAACGACACACCATTCTTAAATATAAGAACAACTGATTGCAGTTAACACCTATTTTTCTATCCCCGCCACGATCTCTTGATATGGTGATTTCTTAATCTTTACGATCCGCTTCATTCATTAAGCAGCGACAACCTCTTCATTATCTTCCGTTTTTAACGTGTATAACTTGTTAAACGCCCCATTGCTTGCAATCAACTCATTAAATGTTCCCTTTTCAACAATTTGGCCTGCATCCATGACAAGGATTTCATCGTACTGACCGAGAATATCTTCAGATAATTTATGCGTAATTGTAATCACGGTTAAATCTTGTAACGTTAACAACGTTGTTTCAATGTCATAAGCTGTTTGTAAATCAAGGGCCGATGTTCCTTCATCTAAAATAATGATCGGCGTTTCTTGAATAAGGGCACGCGCAATTGCTACCCGTTGTTTTTGACCACCTGAAAGGTTTTTACCATTTTCTCCAACATCTGTTTTAATGCCTTGCGGTAAGTTAGATAAAAACTTATCAACCCCACTCTTTTGTAGCGCAGTCTTTAATTGAGCTTCACTAAATGATTGTCCAAGCATAATATTTTCTTCAATCGTTTTATCAAACAAATAAATATTTTGATGAATCATGGAAGCTAATTGCGTCATGGATAATGGCGTTGGAACTTTAACATTTCCACCATCAACTAAAATATCTCCCTCATAGGTTGAGTAATAGCCCATTAATAATTTAATAAGCGATGTTTTACCACATCCACTTTCTCCAACAATCGCATACTTTTTACCTTTTTCTAATGTTTGGTTAATATTTTTTAAGACATTTACCTCTTCCTCATAGCCAAATGTTACATCCTGCAATTCAATGCCACTTTCAAACGAAGTGATACATGTCACTTGTTCAAGTTCCTCACCCTTTTTAATCATCACTTCTAATTTTTCATTAACACCCTTCATCCCTTTAATCATCGTCACTTTTTGCATGATCCACATAATCGGACCTTGTATCCCATTTCCAAGTTGAACAACCGCGAATAACGCCCCAACCGTCATATTTCCTGTGATCACAAAATATCCGGCAATCGCCATTCCAGCCATTTGTGTTCCAATCGCAAACACCATCGAAACCGATTGAGAAATTCCTTTAAGATGCGCGCTTTTAAACTTTGAGCTTTCAAGCGATGCATTAATTTCACTAAACTCTCTAGACACGGTATCAACCATGCGATATGATTTGACAATTTCATAGCCTTGGAAAATATCTTTGACATTCGTCGTGAAACCACCCAAATCATCTGACACTTTATTTTGAAGTTGTTCTAACTTTTTCCCAAATAGAGCAGGAACAACCATCAACGTGGCCCCCATCACAAACATAGCCAGTGTCACCCAAGGGTTGATCTTGATTAACACGACAGTCGTTAACACAAAAATCACAACATCCCCAATCATCATCAGATAAGGCGTAATATAATTTGTTTCGACTAAATTGATATCATTTGTTAAATTTGATAAATAATCAGCGGTGTTATTCTCTTGAAAACCTTGATAATCCTTAGCTAAAATTCCCTTAAATAAATCCGTCTTTAAATCAATCAACGTTTTTTTCAAATACTGCGCTTGCGATGTACTCGTTAAATAATCCACCACCGCCATGACCACAAAGTATGCCACCCCAAAAATGATGACACTAATAAATTTATC
>JBOFCV010000262.1:0-2739 GCA_051646305.1 Turicibacter sp. | reverse complement strand
ATTTTAAAATCAATAACTTATTACCTATATAATTGAAGGAATTTTTATATAATAAAAACAATAATATTATATATAAAAACATTAATTTATATATTTTTATAGGTTTTGACTTTGATTTTCTTTTTTATTTTTTTCTTTATTCTTTATTCTTTTGACTTTGACTTGTTGTTTTGACTTACTGACCGTAGGGAAGAGATGTTTTAAGGGGGTACGGATTACATTTTAAATTCCGTTGACTACCCCAATGCATAACTTGTTAATTATGCGCGCCTGTTCAATACCATTTATGATCATCCAAATTAATTTTATTAATCTATAGACGTGGGGAATGAACACACTTGATATTTGATGCGAGAACAAGATAAAAATCATCTTGACTCTTCGGACTAATTGCACGCACCTCTGACGTTTGTTCTAATTGCTTTTAACACAATCTATCTTTCACAATTACAACATTGACAATTATATCAACAAAATGAACATGAGTGATCTCCTACGGTCTCATGCTGCTTACATCACGTAAGTAAGCTTGTGTTGCTGATGTCCTACTGGTATTTCAACCAAACACCTTGAGATTCATACAGACCTCTCTTTTTGCTCTGATCTCCAGCCTTGTAACCTCTTGGCAGAGGATTTTATAACTTTAGTGGCTTCAATACTGGCTATAGACTCAAATAACGCTGTACACCTCATTTAGTTGCATTTAGACGTTATATTCTATACGGTAACGGTACTTGTTAGTTCGTTAGCGGTTTCTCTAATTTAAATTGTACATCTCAAAACTCTTAGTAACAACATAGTGTAATTGACCTATCCGAACAGCATAGAATGGTATGAGCACCCCAACTTATTTCCTTGCCAATCTCTTTTATCATTACTACTTGAAACATTGGTCAAACTGCTTATAGAACGATCATATCAGTACAGAGCAATAAGGTAATTTTAATTAATCATTGTTTCGAACAGTCCGCGGGCGCATATGCTTTACTGGGTGTTTAATCAAAATCACTTTGACTTATTTTCACTTTCAGAGTTAATGTAAAATCAAACGGGCATTAGATGCGCTTATAATTCAATTCAGTTTTAACCATGTTGATGAAACCTTGCTATTGTTACACTTCAATGATATTTCAACAATTCAACTCCCGAATCCCGAAACTTTTATTTTACCCATATATTGTATCATAAATTTTTAGTCTTGTCAACTGTTCGTTTATTTGGTACAAAAATTCAGGTAAGGTGGCTATTAAATCATAAAAATTTGAATCTGTCAAGCGGTATTTATAATTTTTTGAATACTACGTTGTCGTCACCATATATCGTATGTTCTACCAATATATAACTTTCGTCTTCTTGAACCATACTTGATACCTTTATTATTATTGTCAAAGATTATTTATAAGATAGTGGTTGACACACCAGAAAGAATGTGATTTAATGGCATCTAACATTTAAGAGGTGAATCATATGTCGGAATTATCAAAACAAATCAATGTTGAATTGCAAAAGTTATCTAATGGTGAGTTAGAACGAGAAAGAGTAAAAGCTGAGATAAAAGCTAAGAAATTAGAGTTCCAAAGAGAATTGGGATTACTTGAAGCAGAATTAAGTCATTACTCTTTTGATAATCATAAAATAGTGGAACTAATTGAAAAAGAAATCCATGATATGGAATTATTTAGGGAGAATTTTAGAAAGGTTGATTTAACTGTTCACTGTGATGATAAAGGGGAACGAATTCTTGTTTATTTTGAGGATTATGATAAAATAAAAACTGCAATAAGTTTGGTTAGGATAGAAGGTGGACTGGATCAATATTGCATTCGCCGAAATGGATTAGAATATGGTGATGATCACTTTACACTTGAAGAGCTTGATCTTATTTGTGAATATATGTTTAAGATTATCACTGATTTGCTAAATGCTTTAAATGGAGTGAAGTAATCATGACAAGACGCTACTATTTTACAAAACCAAGTGCAATCAAACTTTTTGAAACTTACAATATTGGTCATTATCGCAGATTACTCAATTATTTTGCTATTGATCACAATGAGCTTGCCCTTCTAGTCTTTAAAAATAAGGATATGATACCGTACCCTCACCAAGCATATTATAACGCCTGTATTAAGCTCAAAAGGATCAAATACGCTGATTTCATAAACGTGATTGACATTTCTAAAACAGATAATCTGATCACCATTGAACTAGCCCTATGTAACGAACATTCTATTTTCAGCACAAGGCGAATCATTAGTAGGCGATTAAAGCGTTTCTATGAACAATCAGCCTTTACAGCAATCTATGGTTCTCTTGATAATTATAAGGTTGATATCAAGATTCTACTAACACCAGAATTCATTGAGGATTTTAAAATGAGTGATGAAATTAGAGGATTAATGATGCTTTATGAGATGAAGCCTAGCGAACTGTCCATTGATGAATATGGTGAGGTTGAATTGTTGGTTGCTAATCCTGTACAACGGATGAAGTTTCAGAGCAAATTAAATAATTTTAAAATGAATGAAAATAAAACTTGACAATAAAATTATTTCTGGTATAATGTCGCCATATTCAGAAATTTTGTGATTCAACGAGAATTATAAATATGGCATATAAAGTTTCAAGGGTTGCTAGTCCAGTAATTGGCTATCTGGGGATGACTGTAAATCATCTGTCTTAGTACCTTCTTAGTTCAAATCTAAGGCTACCCACCAATTTTAAATGCTCATGTCATCT
>JBOFCV010000259.1:0-6996 GCA_051646305.1 Turicibacter sp. | reverse complement strand
GCATGCTTTACATCGAATCGTATTCATGTTGGGATGGATGAGGCGTATAACTTAGGCCGTGGTCGTTATATCGATCGCTTCGGATTAGAATCTAAAGTTGAAATCATGCAAAAACATTTAAAAACAGTGCGAGAAATTGCGGCAGAGTATCAAAAAGACATCATCATTTGGGACGATATGTTCTACCGTGATTATGCCGTTAAAGATGCAACAGGTGAAATTAATTTAGATAACGTGAATTTAATGTATTGGGATTACTATTCAGAAGATCCAGCGCATTATCAAACTCATATTGAAAAACGAAAAGCATTAACTGAGAATGTCATGTTCGCAGGTGGCGCTTGGAAATGGATGGGATATGTGCCTCATCACACAAAAACGTTAAACTCAAATAATGCGTCACTCGCGATATGTAAAAAACTTGGGGTAAAAGATGTGCTCGTGACAAGTTGGGGAGATGATGGATCAGAATCGCCAGCCGATAGTTGCTTATTTGGAGCGGTTTTATATGGTGAACACGGATACCATGAAACATTTGATTTAGCGCGCTTCAGTGAGAAACTTGAATTCATTACGGGGTTATCTTATGATGCTCATATGTTAATTGATAAAATAGATTTACCGGAAATTGACACGATTACACCCTTTAGTAATCTAAGTAAATACGTTCTGTATCAAGATGTGCTACAGCCATTATGCGAGACGCATCTGTTAGATATCGACCTAAATAAGCACTTTAAGGAAATTAAAGAGGGGCTTTTAAAGTTATCGACACCTAGCCTGTCTGTTCAAATGTATACGGCGTTAGTTGAAATTTTAGAGTTGAAATGGAATTTGGGGACGCAACTGAAGGCCGCTTATCTTCAAAATGATTTAGTTAAACTTGGGCAACTTCTCGAAGTAATCGATCAATTGATTTCAAAATTTGAAGTGTTTAAAACGGTATACGCAAAAGTTTGGCATGATTGCTATAAGCCACAAGGATATGAAGTCATTGATATTCGATTATCAGGTGTTGTGGGACGTTTAAAAACAGCAAAACAATATATCCAAGAGTTTGTAGATGGAAACATCGCGCATATTGAGTTATTTGATGAAGAAGAGCTTCCTTATTATGAAGGTCGCGAAGGGTTAATTTCATTAAATCAATATGGATTGATTGCAACGGCGAATCGCTTGAGTTGGTAAGGAGTCTTATTTATGCCAGATATGTTAGTTAAACTATATGATTTGCCCGAGTGTATTGATCCGCTTTTAGAAAATGGGATTGTGATTAAAAGAGCCTTAGCCCTCGATAAAAGTTTAGTTCTTGATTATGTTAAACAAATTAGTAGTGAGCGGGCATTTAATGAGTGTGAATATGCGTTTACGAATCATCCGGTTAGTTGTTATATCGCTGTGAAAGATAAACAAGTCATCGGGTATGCGTGTTATGATGTGACGGCTAAAAACTTTTTTGGACCGACAGTTGTTAGTAGTGAATTTAGAGGGGCTGGCATTGGGAAAGCTTTGTTACTTAAGAGTTTAATGTCGATGAGAGAAGCGGGATATGGTTATGCCATTATTGGAGGCGCAGCCGCTACGGCGATTCCGTTTTATGAAAAGATAGTTGGCGCGACGATTATTGAAAACTCAAAACCTGGAGTTTATGGTGCAATGATTCAAATATAGTTTTGTTTTAATTTAAAAATGCTAGGGGGGGATTGCAATGGTAGAACAATTTAGAGATGAACATTTAGATTCAGTGATAAAGCTTTGGAATGAGGCAGCCCGCAATCAGGAGTTTAGATATGATGAAATAAATTTAGAACAAGCGCAGGCCATTTTTTGTGGAGAGCATACGCATTCAATTGTGTTGATCCATAATGGTGAGATAATTGGATTTGGTAGTGCCTATCATGTACACGGAGCAGAAGTTGGTTATATTACGTTTGTTTATGTAAATAAATATGAACGTCATCAACAATATGGAACGAAATTATTAAAGGCTTTGGAAGCGCGATTAATTGAAGAGGGTGCCAAACGAATTGATATGTTATTTTTAAATCCGATTAATTTAATTTGGGTCATTGAAAATACGCCTCATCATGTGCATCCAAATGCTCCTGGGGTTGAAGTGAATAGTGAGGCTTATCAATTTTTTGAAAAGCATGGTTACGTAGATGTGGTCAAACAAAATAGTTATTACCGGTTGCTAGATGGATTTAATTATGAGGGTGTAACACCTGAACAGTTAAAGGCTCTAAAAGCTTCGGGTATTAAAATGGAATATTATAACCCAGATATCCATGTGGGAATGAATGAGTTATTTGATGATTTTGATCACAGTGCTTGGCGTGATATTATCATGGGAAATATTCATTCAGAGCATCCACTTCCTGTCTTAATTATTTCAGAGCACAATGTGGTAAAAGGATTTACAGGCCCTTTGTACGTCCAAGACAATGGTCGTGGATATTTTTCGGGGATTGGAATTCATAGCAGTATACGAGGAAATGGTGCGGGTAAATGGTTGTTTTCAGGACTTTGTCGCAGTTTAAAGGACGAAGGTGCAACGTATATGAGTTTATTCACAGGTGATACGAATCCGGCGCGTCGTATTTATGAGGCAGCGGGATTTGATATTGTTAAGTCGTGGGGATGTTTTAGAAAGGTGGTTTCTATAAATGAGTAAGGTGATTATGGCCATTGGGGCGCATATTGGTGATATGGAATTAAGTGCAGGAGGTGTGCTTGCAACGCATGCATTGAACGGTGATCAAATTATTACGGTTGCCTTAACGAGTGGTGAAAAAGGAAATCCACCTCATCTTCCAGTAGAAAAGTATCGCATTCAAAAACACGCAGAAGCAAAAGCATTTGCAGACGAGTTAGGTGGAATTTCGGTTGTATTACCATATAATGATGGCGAGCTTCCAGTTGATGATAAAGTAAAGTTTGAAGTAGCAGCTTTAATTCGTAAATATAAACCAAACGTGATTTTAACTCACTGGAAAAATAGTATCCACAAAGATCATGCCAACACCTTTTTAATTGTTGCGGATGCGCAGTTTTATGCAGGTCTTGCAGGGTTTGAAATGGAAGAACCTGCCCACTGGGCAAATGGTCCTTACTATTGTGAAAACTGGGAAGACGCGACGGATTTTAAATGCTATACGTTTGTTGAGGTAAGTGAGGCAGGATTTGAATTATGGCAACGCGCGATTGACCATCACTGGTTTGCGCTAAATAGTACCTCGTTTAAATATAAAGACTACTACACGCATCTAATGAGTGTGAGAGGCCGTGAGGCGCGTATGCAATACGCCCAAGCATTTAATATTAACGAAGAGTATAAACGCCAAATTGTGAAGTCATTTTAATGTAAATTGAAGGTGCTAAAAGAGTCGTGGAGATTAATAATTCTGCGGCTTTTTTTTATGAATTAGGCGAAGAACATCCATTGTTTCAACTGTGGGAGGTTCAAGAGGTTATGAAGTCATTATTTTATTTAATCTGAAAAAAATATTCGCATTAATTAGTTTAAAGTATAAAAAAATAGTGATAACTTACCGATAATAGTGGGTAAACGTAGGGTCCATTTAATCAAAAGTCGCTATACTAACAGAAGAGGATTTAATTACAGATGCCGACAAAATATGTTGAATGGTATGAATTTAACCTTGAAAGAAGAAAAAATATTTGAGAAGTATAAAAAATATAAAGTTCAACGAAGCAACTTTTACTCTCTAAGTCATAAATAATCATCTCATTTCATAGATTTTAGTGATAATAGAAGACGGAGGGGAACTATATGAACATTTACGAAAAAGAAACGTACACAAAACCAAAAGCAGCTACATTTATCAGTCACCATCAAGTGATTATGAAGGAACGCAAACAAATAGACATAACTGGAGTTAAAAAATTACTAAGCTTTGACAGCGAGTTATTTACCTTAGATACGTTAATGGGAATTTTAACTGTAAGAGGGATGGATTTAGAACTTCAAAATCTTGATCTTGAAAAAGGAGAGCTAACGATTATTGGGTATATCTGCGCTTTTGAATATGATGATTATCAAATGCAAGATGAAGACTCAAAAGGAATCTTTAGCAAATTATTTAGATGAGTCTAGATATTCAGTTTCAACTCATGATCCATGTTACGCTCTATGGTATGTTTGTGGGTATCACTTATGATTGTTTTAGGATGTTTAAAGAGGGATTTAAGAATATTTTCGTACAGTATTTTATCATCTTAGTTTTTTGGTTGATCCAAATTCCTTTAGCTTTTGTATTTATCTATCAAGTAAATGAAGGGATCTTTCACCTGTATATTTTGATATTTTTACTTCTAGGCGCGCTGTGTTATTTTAAGTTTATGAGACAAAATCTGCGTGATGACCTCGAAAACTTAGGAATAAGCATATTTGTTATTCTGAATTTCATTAAAAAGTTAGTTATTATACTAGTTATTTCGCCTATCTTATTTATTTACAAGCTTCTTTCTGATATAATTAAAATGTTTCTTAGAGTTTTAGAGGTTATTTTTTACATACCTTTTGTCAAATTGATTAAATGGGTTTCTTGTAAGAAGAAGGTGAAGCGACGTGGGAAGAAAACTAGTTCTGGTGACGGACAACAATCCTAAATCACAGAAGCGGTTATCGAAAAAACAAAGGTTCTTTCGGAGAGCTTTAACGTTAACAGCTATCGTTGGTATTTTTGTGCTGCTAGGCTATACGAGTTATAGCGACCGTCTTGAAAAACTTAAAGAAGCCGAAAAACAATTAGCTAAATATGAGCAAGAATATGCATCATTAGTCGCTCAAGAGGAATATTATCGCGCAGAAATAAGCAAACTTGAAAATGAGGATTACATTGCAAGGCTTGCACGTGAAAAGTATTTCAAATCTGAGGAAGGTGAAATAATCTTTAAACTTCCAGAGGATACACAGGATTCAAACAAAAACTAAAATAAGATTTAAACTTACGAGGAGGACTGTCGATTTTTATGTCAATCACAGCTGGTCAAAAATTACAAGGTAAAATCACGAGTGTTAAGAAGTTCGGTGCATTTGTGGAATTAGAAAATGGTCAATCAGGACTAGTACACATTAGTGAATTATCAGAGAAATTCGTAGAAAAAGTTGAAGATGTTGTTAGCGTTGGTCAAGAAGTAACTGTACGCGTTAAAGAAGTAACAGGAGAAGGTAAAATTAACCTTTCAATGAAACCAGAACGCCCAGCTCGCCCAGCTCGCCCAGCTTTAAATTTAGATCAAGCCATTACTAACTTCTTAAAAGATAGTGATGAAAAACAAACTGCGATGAAAAAGAATTTAAAAACACAACGTCGTCGTTCTAACTAATTAAGGCGATTTTGTTTTCCATATATAAAAAGATATCCAAGAGGATATCTTTTTTGTTAAATGGATGAATCAAAATAATTTTAAATGATTTAAAATAAATTCTATACAAAACTAAGGCTCTATCAAAATGTTGATAGAGCCTTTTTAAATTGTTGGTCAAGTTATATAGTTGATCGATATGTTCAACTAAAAAGAGACTATAACTGCTACGATGGCTATCATTTACAGAAAAAAGTTAAAGAGAAATACATCCTATTTTTATACAAATAATGACTATTTTAGACAAAAATTTCACAAACTTTGTTGAATGTGGAAAAAATGTGTGCTATCATGAAGAAGTTGAAAGTTTGTGATAAAGTTAACAAGCTTTAGTTTAAATAAACACATATGAGGTGTACAAAATGAAAAAATTATTATCTTTAGGTTTAGTATCAATTTTAGCAGTATCCACGATGGTTGCTTGTTCAAATAAAGCCCCACAAGAAACGCCGGGACAGACACCAGTAGTAGAAACACCCGCAGTTCAAACAACAACCGAAGGAACTTTATCAATTGTAGATACAGCGTCTGTTGAGAGTGTATCAAAAGCATCAACTAATACATTTTATGTAGAAAGCTCATTTACAGGAGAAGAGTTAGTCACATTATTTGCAGAACGCTTAGGTGCAGTTTCTATTGCAACAACGAATGAAGATGGGGCACCCAATTTAGCAACAGCTATTCCATCAATGACGCAAGATGGAAAATATTTATATTTATCTTTAGCACCTTGTCAAACATTAGAAAACTTACAACAACGTAAAATAGCAGTTATTGAATCATATATTTATACAAAAGAGGCAACTGATAAATTAGAACGTAACAAAGGTGCCCGTGTTGTCGTTACTTTAGAAGAAGATGAAACTGCGTTAGAAGAAGTTCGTGGATCATTAGTTGAAACTGGTATCTTTGATGCAGAGACAGCTCAAAAATTCATATTCTTAAAAGTTGAAAAAGTATTACCTTTAGGATAAGATTAAAGAAGCCCGCAAGCTGAAAATAAAAACGACTCGAGTATTTTATTGAGTCGTTTTTTATTTTCTTTGAAATATAAAATGAATTTAAAATAATATTTTATTTTTATAGAAACTATAAAATAGTTAATGGTTAGAGCAAGAAACGCTAAGTAGCAGTATATATACGGAGCGTAGCGGACAATTGAATGAAATTTTTGTATACTATCAGTGGAGGTGATGGGATGACTTTTGGTGAAAAACTAAAACAGTTACGAGTTAAGAATGAATATTCTCAGGAAAATCTTGCCCAGTTATTAAATGTATCAAGGCAAGCAGTTACGAAATGGGAGAATGGAAACGGAATACCAGATATAGAGAATCTAAAGGCGATAGCGACCCTATTTGATGTTACGATTGATTCTTTGGTACGTGATGAAGAAGAAATTGAAACAACTGAAGAAGGATTTTGTTGGAACCTTGCGTGTGGAGGAGGAATCATCGGATTAGTATTAGGTTTTTTGTTTCAGGATGTTTATGAGATGGCGATTGGCACCTTTGGGATTGGTGGCGGAGTTATTGGATACGTTTTAGGATATATTATTTTACTAGTAAGACAAAAGAAATAAAGCTTTTATAATTAAAGCTGATA
>JBOFCV010000244.1:0-2959 GCA_051646305.1 Turicibacter sp. | reverse complement strand
CTCAACTTCGAAGGGGTCGGCCAGCAGAGCCGGGTGCAGATCCAGTTCGACGACGTCGGCGCCAAGTGGCTGGTGACGGCGTATGCCAGATTGGAAGCGCTTTGATTTTTCCCACTCTTGTATACAACCAACCCGGCTTAGGCCGGGTTGGTTTTTATATCTCTAGTAAGAACTGACGGAGCTGAACCATATTTTTTAGAGGCTCATTCTGCACATACTGATACAGACGTAACATTTTTAGTAATTGGATTATTTATTTCCACTGTATCAGGATAGAAAAGAACTATATTTTCTCCTGTTCCAAAAGAGCTTGTAAAGGTAATTCCATCGTAGTCGCTGATACTTTTAATGAACTCACAAAGGAATTGTGTTGGTATATAATCCAACGTTGCCCTTTCAGGGATTACTGGCTGAGCTAATTCTTTTGAAAACAATTCAATCAAAGCTAAGTGATTAATTATAAGTTCCATTTCATCCCCTGCATACTTCAGTAAAGAAATTCGCTTTTTGGGATTTGTCAAATTAATTAGCTTTAAGCTTCTTTTTGCAACACAGGTAGAAATGTAAACCGTTGACCCAATGCTTGGGCGAACTTCTCTAATACATGTGTCTTCATTTTCAGCCACATATAGATATACAATACCAGCCGGATTTGCACGTCCAGCAGATGCTTTTTCTGGCGGAGGTGAACCCATATGCTCTTTTAACAATGCCGAGTCCGAAATCCTAGCTCTATAAAAATAATCCGTCTGCTCCCTGATCTCACATAACTCATCTATCAACTGAATAAATGTGTTCTTTTCAATGCTATTTGTCTCATTCTGAAACGAGGAAAACATTTTTCCGTAAATATTTCCAGTGGGGAAAAAACGATTTTTATGAATCAACTCTTTTTTGAATTCCAACCATAAAAATGAATTTTTTTGAGGGCTATATTTAACCTTCCATCTTTTTGAGTCATCAACCCCCAAAGCTAATTCTTTTACAAGCTCGGCAGGCTTACTGACGGTGGAACTTAATATATTTAGATCATGGCAAAGGATTTCGTGCAACGCCTTACCATGAATATCCTCATCAATGCAAAATTCAATGCCGTCAGAAACATCACTTAAAATGGACGGCTCAACGCACAATACATCTTTGCTTGAGCAAAATGAACAGCGAGATATTTTCCCCATCCGCTGTATTTTCTCTCTTAGCGCACTATCATTGAAGCAATTTATGCAACATTTGGACATTTTTAATTATCCTTCCAAATAGTCACACAATGTTTCTATATGGTGCATAATAGATAGTTTTTTAATCTGACCTAATCCAGGGTAATGACGATTTTCATAGAGACTTATAAATTCTCTAGTGGCTAGAGTTTCATAGAATATAGAGGGATTCTTAATTATATCTTTAACAGCTGAACCAAGTGCATCGATGAACTTACCACCAGGGTTGGTGGGAGTGTTATCATCATATGATGAATAATGTTTTACATACATCTCATCATATTGTTCTTTATTGATATAAGACAAATGTATTGTCACTACATATGCAGGACCACCACTCTCGGAAAAATCAGTCCCCATAATCGTATAATCACCAAATCCCACTGCGTTTGGTGTATCTCGAAATGTTACGTGCCAATGTGAAAATGCAGACTCTGAACCATAATCCGCGTTTCTCGGTTTCTTTTTAAAATTATCATCGATGAATGCTACTTTAGAAAACTTTGTGAGCAGTGTTGGGGATATTTTAGGATTTATAATAGTAAATTCTGCTGTGTTACAGAGCTTAATAATTGTATTATCGACACCCTCAGTTAAATATATAACAAATTCGCGAGTCATGTTTTCTGCAAGATGAATAGCAATTTCATCAGAAGATCCTGCAAGCAGGATACACGGAGTATAATTATACTCATCAAGCATCCTAGTGATCCGATCACTAGGTTGACCACTTAACTCGCCAACAGATGGGTTGATCACGACGATAGGAACTATATTACTTTTATTTAAATGCTCTATCGTATTCACTAATGCATTCATATTCTCTCTGACAGGCTCTATAATCGGTTTTAGATGCCTTGCCGAGGAAATATCCGCACACTCTCTTAATGCAGCTAATTCAAATTGCTTCCCTCGTAAGTAGGGTAGGTACATGATTTATCCCTCATCATTAACTATTGAATCTTATAATTAGACTATCTATTTGTTTTTTGTTAAAACTATAGCTGATAGCCGCGTTTTTAAGCGAGTAAGGTAATGAACAAATAAACTCTTTGTTGTTTTTTCTACTCAGCTTTAAAATCATTCTTAACTGTTCAGCAAGTGCATCAGGTTCAGCTTGATAAAATTTATCAAGACATACCGAAAACACATCGCTATTAGAGCATGTGATTTTTTCACCAGAAATTAATTCTGCTAAAAGAATATACTCATCCTTTCGCAAGGACTTTATCACAGTGACAGGACAAAGAGGCTCAGTTCTTTTTTTCGCCAATTTCTTTACACTTAAATAATTGTCAGTAGTTAGCACCATAATGCCAACATTGTCAGGTGTAGCATCATTTACAGCTTTAAAATTAAGCTGAGAGCAAACTACGTACACTTCATCAAAGAAAGCGCAGTAATCCTTTAATTGCTCATCAAGCCTATATAAGCTGTCATATTCTGTTTTTATTTCATAGCATACAGAAGAACCATTTATAATAACGCAGTCGGCTTTACTTGAGCCAACCCGAAATTCTGACAGCATGGTTGCCGTATTTAAAGAATGCTTTCCCAAAAGATGCCGGTTCACTATTGCATTTTTAAAAAAATACTCGGTTTTATATTTTTTATCAATAATGCAATATATCTTATTGTATGTATCATAAAGGGAGCTACAGACATCCCCTCCAAGTAATTCAGTAGAGATCTTTTTAATAAGCGACATATCACCATCAGCAAGCTGGGAAAGCCCCTTGCTA
>JBOFCV010000158.1:0-2822 GCA_051646305.1 Turicibacter sp. | reverse complement strand
TTCAACCGGATCATATCCCATACATTTTTCATAATAATAAGCAGGAATTTTGGTTTTTGGCATCATCAGTCTATAGAGTTTCGAAATTCGGAGCTGGTGGTTATGCAATTAATAAGGTGGTCGACGTTCAGGATGTTTTTAAATCACTTGGTAATGTTGTCGTACCAAATAATTCGATGGTTTTAACAAATACCAATAAGATTGTCATGAATTTAAACAACGCAATTGGAACAGATGTGGTTTTTGATTTGCACTCTAGAGACAATGCCCTAATTAGATATTCAGAAATTTATCTACGCCCACCACTCAACAAAGCAATTGAAGTTTCTTCCAGAGGCGCACCCATTATTACCACAGGAACATTTACTTTCACAGGGGATTATCTCAGTTCTGTTGATGGCAAATTTTATAAAGGGGCTACTATTCAAATCACAAACCCTTTAGTCTATCAAATTTTAACTAATGAATTAGAAAAGGTTACAGTTGGCGGTAGAGATATGAGTGCTGATACTGTTCCATTGACTAATTATAGAGATTTTAATATTCAATTGATGAATGGAACCTTTTCAAACCCAACCAAAATGAGTATTTCTCTTGGGGTGGGTGCCGACACTCATATTACAGTAACATCTCCTGGGATTATAACATCAACTGATTTAGGTTCCACAAGCCGAGCTGAGTTTTATTCTGGAAGACTCATTATTTTTATTGGTGGCACGTTGTTTTTTTCAGAACCAGGAACATATAATAATTTTGGGACTAGCAACGCTAATGCTATTATAATCCCTGGTTTAAAAAATGTTATTGCTTTACTAAATGTTGATGGATTATTGTTTTTTTCTGATGGAGTTAATCTCTACACTGTAAAATATCAGTACCAACAGGGGGCACCAGTTTCATCTATGTGGGAGATTAAAAACCTTGGAGAATTCAATATAGTTCAAGATGGGATTTTAACAATTGAAGGCTCTATAATTTTAGTCACCAATGATGGTTGTTTTCAGGTGATAACTAGTTCCATAGTAGAGGATAGATCCCTGAGGACTATATGTGTTACATCCCATTGCCCGCATCTATTTGATATTCCACCAATTAGAATATTAGATTCGACTGCTCAAAATGTATTTTTTATCTTAAGATCGGACTATACTTTGGTTAGATTCGAGATTAGAAATAACATGTATGCTGGTACTGTATGGTTTCTACCAAGAGCACATTTACTTGATGCAAACTATGGTGCACTAAATGCAGTTGCTACATCTGTTTCCAAATTAGCATCTAAATTATCAATCGATTGGTTACCACAATATAGACCTGATAACAATAATGTTTCCAGATCAACATTTTCATATTTATATAACTACAATGTGTTTAACTGGCTGGACTCAGCAACTCATGTAAATGGGGCTTTATACATTGAATTTGAAGCTATATCTCAAACGATATTTAAATTATTGAAAGTTGATGATTTTCCTGTATCAACTATCATTGATGCTTTTAACAATCAAACCGCTTTAATCCCTGATGAAAAAATTTTATTTCAGTATGAGATCTCTCAAGATGTGGAAAAAGCAACTGTTGTCAGCTACATAAATAACACTCTGACATTAAATAGACCTTTAGATATTTTACCAGGTCAAAAAATCACATTACTCGGGTCTTTAATGACAAAAGATGATTTTCCAGCTGGCGCATTGGATTTTTATGAAGAAAACGATACCACATATATGTATTATTGCGATGGTCTAAGATTAAATGTTGTCAAGTATTCAAAATCTTTATTGGATTCCTTAGAGGGATTATCTTTAGGCGTGGGATATCATTATGACGCATATATTCACTTACTTTTGGGACAAATGCAAAAGCCCCATGCTAAATTATCAGCTTGGATTTCTCATATTGACACAACAGACTATGATATTACCTATATTTCAAATCATAATAGCATTACTGACGAGGTTAGAAATCGTGAATTAACACCAACACTTTACCGAATGGAATTTCCATCATTTGACTATTGGAGTGGTGCATTTCCTAATTTAAAAATCACAACACCAACTGGATTATATGGGTGTTTTAATTACCTATACGTATCAATCGAATAATTTTAAAACCGAATTGAATTCTTTTACAGCTATTGAGTTTGCTTTTTTAATTCTATTATATATTTTTATGTCGAGGGTGTGTGTACACAATGGAATAAAAATTTTTACATCATTTTCTTGACCATTTCTAACCACTCGGCTGACAGCTTGTATGAATGATTCGGATGAGTGGGTCATAGAAAAGAACATTACATTTTTATATTGTTGAAGATTTAATCCATGTGAACATGATTTTATCGGTAATAACAATATGTTTTTTACAGGATCTCTACCACTATCATAACACTCTATATCATTTTTAAATGGAGTTTTTAAAAGTAATTCCTTTTCAAATAAAAAATTATAAAAAATAATACAGTTTTCGTTTTTGATTTTTTTTAATATTGTACAAATAACCTTTAATCTAAAATAATGAATTCTAATGAACTCCTTTTCTTTATCATAGAACCCACCTGAAATGAATTGGTGCTTTTTAAACATTATCACACCAGCCTCCATAGGATCACCCTGGTTATACAACATAAGATATTCTAAATCTCCAATTTTTTCATAGTAGTTATAAAAAATTTCTGGAGGGGTATAGTAAATTTTATAGACCTTATAATGCGGTACAAAAATATCCTCTGGTGCAATTTCAACTATATAATCCGAGATGTTTTTTTTGATTTTCAAATGTGCATTTGGTTTGTCTTTATAAATTCTATGTCCACTTGGTAA